>WRKB01000288.1 GCA_009778295.1 Betaproteobacteria bacterium
GCAGGATTATTCCCGCCGTCTGTTCTGCTCCAATTGATGGCGCAACACCCACGATGCGAGGGGAGATACTTCTCCCGATTTGCCGGCAGGGAACCAGAAAATATTGCTGTTGCCCGTTTCCGAAAGCGCCCAAGCTTTAAATTTTGTTCCAATAATCACTTCGAATGTGTCTTCGTCTTCCACTAGGCTGACGATGGCACAGGCAAGCCAGAAAGGCATAGGGTGGCCGCTGTTGGGCGAGCGTAACAGAAGCAGGCAGAGCAACTGCGAGTGAAGGGTAAGGCTCAGGGGAAGTTGTTGTAATAGTGCCTGGGGGACCCCCAAGCGCATGCCGCCTGCAGAGAGGTTGATCAGGGAACACTGAGTCAGCTTGCCGGGGCGGTGACTCAAGGCCGCATTGCCAAGGTTTGTGGAATCCAACGGCAGAGGTTGCGTAGGTTCGAGTGACCACAGTCCCATGCCCAGGATATGGCTGGGCAGAGGATTGATGCGTACATAATGACGCTTTTGCATGGGGTGGACATGAGGCGGTAGGGAGAGTTCTATGGATACCGCCCGAGGACCGGCACGCATGCCGATTATCTGAGAAAAGAAACGATAATAGGTAGTTGTACTTTTATAGTCAAGCTTAAAAGATACTTCTACGGGTTCTCCAATCCAGGTCTGGAGACTGTGTTCAATTCCCACGTCTACAGTCACCACATCATTTTCAATTGAAGAACAGGCGCCTGACAACACACGGCCATGCATATCTTCGGAACTGAATTCGAGTTCCATCGTGCTGCGTTGCCCAATGGCGTTGAGGAACAACTCTTGAACGATCCGTTTCCTTTGTAGGGCATGGCGCAGGGTTAGGTTGCGTTTTCGCAAAAATGCGGCAAGAAAGCCCGCGATCAATACTAAAACAAAGGCGGCGAATAAAAGCTCCAGGCTGACCGTAAACCCGAGCATGGCGGAAAGGCTATCCAGCAGTTGGTTTAGTGACGTGTCATACATAGTGTGGCCCAGAGCTTCAGCTTCTTATCTTCGGAACATTCGCGAAGCATGTCGAACGATACGGCATTTAATGGAAGCAAACAAGGATAATATGCGTTATTGCCTGAAGTTGCGGCTGCATTTACTGTGCGGTGTTCTTTAAACATTGGAACATAGGGTATATCAGGCACCGTGCTTGCGCAAGTAGATGGCGAGGCAGGAGAGCGCAGCCGGGGTGATGCCTGAAATGCGGCCTGCCTGGCCGAAATTTACTGGTCGGACTTGCTGGAGCTTTTCCTGGATTTCCTTGGACAGGCCGAACACCTGCGCATAATCAAGATTCGGCGGCAAGAGACGTTCTTCTGCCTCTCTCGTCCGGTCGACAAGTTCTTTCTGGCGAGTAAGGTATCCGGCGTATTTTGTCAGAATTTCCGCCTGTCGTCTGATTTCAGGAGAGAAGGTTTCCAAGGCCGGGCACAGGGGCTGAAGAAGCGTCAAATCAAGGGCAGGGCGGCGCAGAAGCTCCGCCAAGCTGCTTGCCTGCCCTGGCGGATTTTCCCCTAGGGAATCCAACAGGCAGCATGTAGCTTCGCGCGATGGACGAGTTTCCTTAAGGAAGCACATAAGTTTTTGTATCAAATTATATTTTTCTTGAAAAAGCTGCCATTGTACATCGCCTACCAGTCCAATCTCTCGGCCCAGCTGAGTCAGACGGGCATCTGCGTTGTCTTCTCGCAGCAACAGGCGGTATTCTGCCCTTGAGGTGAACATACGGTAAGGTTCAAGGGTACCTTTGGTCACCAGATCATCAATTAGCACGGATAAATAGGCAGCGTCACGACCAGGCAGGAAGGGGGAGAGTTTTTTGAGCGCACGGTCAATATTCAAGGCGGCCCATAAGCCTTGGGCAGCTGCTTCTTCGTAACCGGAGGTGCCGTTTATCTGTCCGGCCATCCAGAGTCCTGGGAGGCGCATTGTTTCCAAAGTTGGGGAAAGCTGGATGGGATTTACGTAATCATATTCGATTGCATAGCCTGGGCGCACCATGACGGCTTTCTCCAGACCAGGAATGCTGGCAATCATGGCGTACTGCACATCCAGTGGCAGGCTTGTGGGAATGCCGTTGGGGTACACTTCCGGATGTTCGATGCCTTCTGGCTCGATGAAAATCTGATGGCGTTCCCTGTCTGGAAAGCGAGCTACCTTGTCTTCTATAGACGGGCAATAGCGCGCACCCGTTCCTTGGATTTTTCCAGTAAACAAGGGGGAGCGGGTAAAGCCGGAGCGGATGATTTCATGCGTATCCGGGGTGGTCCAGGTGATATGGCAGGGAAGTTGGGGCAGTTCAAAACCCGGGCCGTGAAAGCTGAACGCCGGGGGTGGAACGTCGCCGAACTGAACATTCATCTTGCTAACGTCAATGGAGCTTTTAAGAAGACGGGGCGTGGTGCCGGTTTTTAGACGCCCAAGTTCAAAGCCGAGTTCTCGCAGAGAGGCGGAAAGGCCGCAGGAAGGTGCATCACCCAAACGACCACCCGGCACGCTGGTCAGCCCGATATGGATAAGGCCGTTCAAAAAAGTGCCCGTTGTCAGCAGAACATGGTACGCCCGCAGGATTAGCCCTTGCGCACTTCTGATTCCGGCTGCCCGGTCGTTTTCCACCACCAGCTTTTCGACGCTGTCCTGCCAGACCCGCAGATTGGGCTGGGAGAAAACGCTACTGCGCACCGCCCGGCGGTAGGCGTCGCGATCCATCTGGGCACGTGTGGCGCGCACCGCCGGACCTTTGCTGGTATTGAGCGTACGAAACTGTATGCCTGCCGCATCGGCCCACAAGCCCATCATGCCGCCCAGCGCATCAATCTCCCGTACCATGTGTCCTTTGCCCAGCCCTCCGATGGCCGGGTTGCAGGAAAGATATCCCATATGATCCACGTTGCTGCTTATCAGCAGTGTGGAATTCCCCAAACGGGCAAGGGCCATGGCGGCTTCACAGCCGGCATGGCCCGCGCCCACGACAATGCAATCAAAAAAGTCTTGCGGCAATCGGAATCAGCGTCCTTTGGCAGCACGCTTGGAAGCTTTGAGCGGGTTGACCTTGGCGGCCGTTTTGGTATCGATTTTCACATGGGTGGCAAAATTACAGCGACCTTCAGCCCATTTGCGTTCCGGGACAGGATAACTGGAACAAAACTTTTCTTCCTCAAACTCACGCACCCGATCACAGCCTTCGCACTTATCAATAACAGGCGTCAGGACAAAACCGTTTACGGTCACACCGTTATGGGTGCGGACAGCATTTTGCAAAGCGCTCATAATTCCTCCTGAACACGGTAGGCGTTCTCTCATTTAATTTCTCAATCAAAATCGCGTCCTGCTATTTTGATTTTTCGACTGCGATGGAATCGTTGTTCAACTTTATCTATCGAAATACTTCGTATTTTTGCACGGTATCCTGCTGTACATTCCAATACCAAATCAAACAGAAAGGCATATCTTGAGCCAGCATGCAAATAAAAACATATATACAATATAGTAGCCCATAATTTTTACCTAAAAACTGGCGGGTGTCAAGTAGAAGGAGATATTCTAAGAAGGCTGTGAATTTTGCTTACTTCTTTCCTAACTTCCTGTATCTCCATCAGCAGATCCTGGTAGTTAAAGCGGGTGAAGCACCCATCCAGGTACAAAATTTCGCCGTCCACCATATTCATGCGTACTTCCATTCCTGTGGCCGCATACACTACATGAGATACAGGCGCATACAGCGGCTGCAGGTTGGGGCAATTCAGATCAAGGGCGATAATATCCGCTGGGCGTCCTACTGCCAGTACGCCGAGCCGGGTGTCGCCCAAGGCTTTTGCACCGCCGATGGTGGCCGCCTCAAAGATTTTTCCGGCGGGACACAGGGAAGGATCTTTTCCTGCCACCTTGTGCAACAGAGCGGCCCTTCCCATTTCCGCGAACATGTTCAACATGTTATTGGCTGCTGCGCCGTCCGTACCCAGGGCAAGACGCATGTTCCGCTCCAACATGACGGGCACGTTCGCCACACCTGAAGCGAGTTTCATGTTGGAAGAGGGATTGTGAACAACGCACACGCCACTCCGGGCCAAAGTATCCATTTCTTCTTCCGAGACGTCCACCATATGGGCAAGGCTGGCGCGGGGAGTAAGCAGACCGAGATCGTGGCAGTAGGGGATGGGACGTTTGCCGTGCATTTCCAGACAAGTTGCGCTTTCCGAGGGGCTTTCCGCCAGATGCATGTGCAAGGGGGTCTCAAGTTCTTCAGCAAGTGCGATGCAAGTGCGCAGGATTTCGGGATTGGTGGTGTAAACCGCATGAGGCATGACGGCAATGCGGACGCGGGGATGCCGTTGCCAGCGGGCGGCCTGTTCCCGGATCATATCCGGTGCCGTTTCCGGTACCGGAATGTTCAATGTCGGAAAGGCGAATATCGCTTCGCCCGCCAAGCAGCGCAGTCCTGCTATGTCGGCCGCGCGGCAAACCTCATCTTCCATAAGATACATATCTTGAAAAGCGCTTGTACCTGTGCGGATCATTTCCGCGCATCCCAATAATGCTCCCAGGTGGACAAAGCGTCTGGTCAGCTGGCGTTCCAGCGGAAAAATATGGTTACCAAGCCATTCCATGAGCGGGAGGTCGTCGGCGATTCCCCGAAAAATAGTCATGGAAGCATGGGTATGTGCATTGATCAGTCCTGGCAGGAGCAGGGCATTGCCAAGATTCAGTTCCCGTTGAGCCTGCCATTGCGGAGTCAGTTCAGTTTTGGAACCCAGGGCTCTTATGATGCCGCTTGTGATGGCAATGGTGCCATCTGAGAGTGTATGAAGAGCATCGTCCTGTACCTGGCAGAGGATATGGGCGGCATGCAGTAAAAGATCGCAGGGGGTTGGCATGAATATTCTCCAGATATAAAAAAATATTTGTCACTTCAAATAGATAGCATAGATACTACATGTTGTGCAAGGAAAAGAAAAGCTTGTCGTTTTCTTCAGTCAACATGCCGTAACTTCTGGCGTGTTCAGGAGATATTTTTTTTACAAAAAAGCTTATCTCAATATGAAATAGTACGATTTTACGAGATTTTCAAAAAATACTATGTGGAAAACTCGCGCATAGATCTGTGGATTTTTTGTCTGGCGGAATAGAAATTCTATACTGACAAGGGACTGCAAAAAAGCTAATAAGTCAATATGTACCAAAAAATACCTTATATTAAAGCATATTATAAAAGAATACCGCTGCAGGTAGTCCAAAAAGCTCTCTCGTATGAAACAGGGAATTTCTGCTCTTGGCTGAAAAAAAAATTAGGGGTATTAGTTCATTCATGAATGCTGACTGGCCTGCAATAGCAGAAAATCTTCAAAAAACGCTTGAACCTGGCGATTTCAAGGTCTGGATTTCCCCGTTAGATGGAAAAGTCCAGGACGCTTGCGTATGTTTGTATGCGCCGAACGCTTTTGCGGCGAACTGGGTTCGTGAACATTTTTCCTGTGCTATTCGCGAAGCGGCGGCTGGAGCTCTGGGGCTTTCGTCTGATGCGATATCCCTGGTCGTTCGTTCGGAAAATATACAACCCGCAAGGCGTATCGTAAACCCCGACGCTCCCGTTGCGCGTCCCCGTACCGAACAGGGAGTGTTGGCCGGGCTTGAGCCCCTTGAGCCTAGCTGGCGATTTTCATTTGAAGATTTTGTTGTCGGGCCGAGTAATGAGATGGCCTACGCGGCGGCCAAAGGACTGTGCGCCGATCTGGCCAGCGCGGGAACGCTTTTTGTCAGTGCCGCTTCCGGACTCGGTAAAACCCACCTTGTCCAGGCAGTGGGAAAATGTCTGAGCGAAGAGAACATCCGCACGCGGTGCAAGATATGTTACCTCACTGCGGAAGAGTTCGCCTCCTGTTTCGTGACAGCGCTCAAGGCGCGCGATGTGGAAGGCTTTAAGACCCGATTGAGAAAGAGCGATGTGCTGTTGCTGGAGGATGTGCATTTTTTGCAACATAAGGGAAAAATGCAGGAAGAAGCCTTGGCGCTGATCAAAAGCCTACAGTCCAGGGGCAGCAGGTTGGTATTGACAAGTTCTTTCGCGCCGCGCGATCTGCGTCATATGGACTGTCAGCTTGTCTCGCTGTTTTGTGCGGGTTTGCTGGCGCACATGGCCAGTCCCACGCTGGAAACCCGGCGCTGCATTCTCCGGGAGAAGGCGCGCATACATCAGGTGATGCTGCCAGAACCCGTTTCCGAACTGCTTGCGACACGCATAACCAGTGATGTGCGTCAATTGGAAAGTTGTCTGAATAATCTGATTTTTAAGGCGCGTCTGCTCAACCGCCAAATCAGCCTGGATATGGCTTTGGAAGTGATTGACCAGTATGTGGAAACACGGTGTGAACTGGATATGGCCGCCATCGTCCGTCTGGTCTGTGACAGTTTCAAACTTTCCGAAATCCAGCTCACCTCGCGCAGCCGCAAGGGTGTGCACGTGCAGGCCAGAAGTACTATCTATTACTTGGCCCGTAAACATACGCGGCTTTCTTTGCAGGAAATAGGAGATTGTTTTCATCGCCGTCATTCCAGCGTAATCAAGGGGATCAGCTTCTTTGAGCGGGAAATGCAGCGTGAATCGGCACTTGGGCGCCAACTGGCCCATGCCGTGGCGCTTGTTGAACGCAACGCCGGGGTATAAGCTTTTGCCTTGATAAGGTGTCTGTCTGTTTGTCCTGATGCCTTACCAGCGCTGCTGTCGCCGTCCGTACGACTCTAACCCTCGCCTATAGCTGCCGCCCGGGGTCGTTTTTTTCTCCGCTCATCGAAGAGTACACTCTCCCGTCGTAAAAAAACCACCTTTCTCGCCAGAGTGCGAACTGGTGGCGATTCCTGGGGCCTTGCCCAAATGATAGTACACTACTTGCTTTAAAACTTCTATCTTTGAAAGTTCTTGACGGGTCTTTTGGGAGAGTATACATATATTTTTTACTGTAGGAGCGTAGCTCAGGTGGCTAGAGCACTTCCTTGACACGGAAGGGGTCAGCAGTTCAAGTCTGCTCGTTCCTACCAGAAATTTTGGGTTCGCCGGACGCGCGGCGGTACTGATCTAGGGGAGCCCTTGCTCCCCCTTTTCTTGCCGGGAGCCATGTCCGCAATGTCAGGAGTTTCTGAACGTTTGCGCTCTGAACCGGCTACGTATTGCAACAGGAGGCGTCTGTGCGGGTACTGGTGGAAGGAAAGGAACAGCAGGTCGCGGAAGGGGCAAGCTGCGCGGAAACGTTGAAAACAGCACTCAGCGGCAAGAAATTTAAATCTGTGCTGGCTTGCAGAATAGACGGACGGCTTGTGGATTTATCGTTGCCCTTGGAGCCGGGTGTACGGGAACTTAAGGCCGTGGACGCCGACAGCCCGGAAGGTCTGGATATTTTGCGCCATTCCGCAGCGCACCTCATGGCTGCAGCCGTCAAGGAGCTCTTTCCTGAAGCCAGGGTTGCTATAGGTCCGTCTATAGAAAACGGATTTTATTACGATTTTGACTACATCCGTCCCTTTTCTACGGAAGACTTCGCCGCCATTGAAGAACGCATGCATACTCTTGCCGCCGGGGCGCTGCCTTTTATACGCGGCGATTTTTCCAAGGCTGAGGCCGTAGCGCGCTTTTCAGAAAAAAAAGAAACGTATAAGTGTGAACTGCTAGATAATATCGTGGAAGAACGGGTTTCGCTGTATCAGCTTGGAGAATTTGTGGACTTGTGTCGCGGCCCACATGTGCCGCATACGGGATTTTTGTCAGCCTTCAAGCTGCTTTCAGTGGCAGGCGCGTATTGGCGTGGTGATGAAAATAATGTTATGCTTTCGAGGATTTATGCTACGGCATTCCGCGACGAAAAAGCGCTCAAGGACTACCTGCACCGCCTGGAGGAGGCCAAGCGGCGTGACCATCGTAGACTCGGCAAGGAATTGGATTTCTTTTCCTTCCACGAAGAAGTGGCACCAGGTATGGTTTTCTGGCATCCAAAGGGCATGCTGGTACGCACGATTCTTGAAGATTTTTGGCGCAAGGAACATTTGCGACGCGGCTATGACATGGTGCAGGGGCCGCAGTTATTGCGCAGGGATCTTTGGGAGCGTTCCGGACATTATGAGAACTACCGGGAAAATATGTATTTTACCGCGATCAAACAGGATGACGAAGCGAAGAATGTGGAAATGCACGGCATCAAGCCCATGAACTGTCTGGCGCATATGCTGATCTACGGGAGCCGTCTGCGTAGCTACCGGGAATTGCCGCAGCGCTATTTTGAGATGGGCGTGGTGCATCGCCATGAAAAATCCGGCGTCCTGCATGGTCTGCTGAGAGTGCGTCAGTTTACCCAGGACGACGCGCACGTTATTTGCATGCCGGAACAATTGGAAGATGAAATTATCGGAGTGATCACCCTGGTGCGCGACCTCATGCAGTTGTTTGGCTTTTCCTATAAGGTGGCTGTTGCCACCCGTCCGGAGAAGAGCATCGGTAGCGATGAGGATTGGGAACGCGCAACAAGGGCGCTTATCCGGGCTGTGGAGCGCGCGGGCATTTCTCACACAATTAATGAAGGGGATGGTGCGTTCTATGGTCCGAAAATTGACGTCCGCCTTCTGGACTGTTTGGATCGTGAATGGCAATGTTCCACGATCCAGTGTGATTTTACCTTGCCGGAGCGTTTCGATTTGGTGTATGTGGGCGCGGATGGAGGACGTTACCGACCTGTGATGGTACATCGGGCTATCATGGGGTCTTTGGAACGATTCATCGGCGTGCTGATAGAACAGTATGCCGGCGCATTGCCTACGTGGCTGCATCCTGTGCAGGCGCGCCTACTCAACGTGACGGATGCCCAGCTTCCTTTTGTGCAGGAGGCTAAGAAGCGCCTTACGGAGGCGGGTTTTCGGACAGAGGCAGACTTGCGCAACGAAAAATTGGGGTTCAAAGTCCGTGAGGCTCAACTACAAAAAATTCCCTATATCCTCATTGTCGGAGATAAGGAAGTGGAAGCTGAGGGTATAAATGTGCGCCTGCGTTCAGGCGAAAATATCGGCCTGCGCTCATTGGCTGAATTGATTGCAATGATGCACGCAGACTGTCAGGAACCCTTTAAACGAGGAGGTATGCGTTATAATTTCGCCTACAGTGAATAAACCCCGGCGAGAGATGCCGCAGGATCTTGTGCGCCGGAATGAGCAGATTCGTGCGCGTGAACTGCGGGTCATCGGCCCCGAGGGCGAACAATTGGGGATTTTGTCCCGTATGGATGCTATCCTGCAGGCCAAGGAATTGGGGCTGGATCTCGTCGAGGTAGCCGCTACCGCTGAACCTCCCGTATGCCGTATTATGGACTACGGGAAATTCAAATACGAGATACAGAAAAAGAAACAGGAAGCGAAAAAACGCCAGACTGTGGTGCAAGTCAAGGAAATTAAAGTTCGCCCCAAAACGGATGACCACGATTATGAAACCAAGGTCAGGCATATACGGCGTTTTATCGAGGCGGGTGACCGCTGCAAGGTGACGGTGTTCTTCCGCGGCCGTGAAATTATCCATAAGGACCGGGGGATAATTATTCTTGATCGTGTCGTGGAAGATACCAGGGATATTGCCAAGGTTGAGCAGGAACCGCGCGCGGAAGGGCGTACCCTGCAAATGCTCCTGGTACCGAAAAAATAAGGTAGTTGTATTACGATGATTTTGCTTGATTTTAGAGGCGAAGTGAGGCACTAACTCCCTTTGCCGTTTGTTCGGCGGGCTATACACGGTTCTGGTTCGAGATTACGGATGCGTTAAAGGAGAAGACCATGCCGAAGATGAAAACGAAAAGATCCGCTGCCAAGCGTTTTGACGTCACCGGTAGCGGCAAGTTCCGGCGTCGCCGCCAGAACCTGCGCCATATTCTGACGAAAAAAAATGCCAAGCGCAAAATGCGCCTGGGTAAAGGCACAAGCGTTGACAGCGCAAATGCAGGTGCTGTCAAGCGCATGCTTCCCTATGCCTAGAGCTGTTCAGCTCTGGAAATAAAAATTGCGCTGCAAGGATTCATCCGAAATTCTTGCCGTCAAGCGATAATTTCAAGCGCAGAATGATCCGGAGTGGATTTGTATTGAAAAATTGGTTCTTCCGGGCAGGGAATTGCAAGCAAATCCTGCTCAGGTTTTGGAGCCCAAGCCCTGGCTGGCTCGATCTCCGCCTCGCCGGGAACTTAAGGAGGATACGCCTATGCGTGTGAAGAGAGGTCTTGTCGGCCATCGTAGGCACAAAAAATATCTGGCTCTGGCCAAAGGTTACCGTAGCGGCCGCAGCCGCCTATACCGCACCGCTCGTGAGGCTGCGGAACGCGCCATGGCCTATGCTACGCGTGACCGTAAAGTTAAAAAGCGCGAGTTCCGCAAACTTTGGATTTTACGTATCAACGCCGGCGCACGTGAATGCGGTCTGTCCTACAGCCGTTTCATGCACGGTTTACAGGCAGCCGGCGTGGAGCTGAACCGCAAGATTCTGGCCGATATGGCTGTGAGCGCCAAGGACGATTTCGCCAAGCTGGTGGACTTGGCGAAAAGCAAACTTGCCTGAGAGTCTCGCAATGTTCTTATTCCAATTCTAAAATCAACCATGCCTGTTGCCTGACTGAAAACTTGGAATGCACGGCAGGATAGGATGACGTGCCTACATGCGAAGCATTTCGGCAGGCAGGGGGGGACCGCGCTCCCGTAGCGGCCGGAACATAGACATTGCAGGACGCGATGTTGATGTAGAAAATGAACAAAAAATATTTTGGCGGGGGATGCGGGAGGCGTCTTCCGCCAAAATTTTATGCTGTTGAAACGCCTCAAGCGCAACATCCTGTTATATTCTATTGAGGATACTTTATGTCGCTGAGCACGGAATTGGAAAATCTGATCCCAAGTCTCCAAGCAGAGCTTGTTCGAGCTTTTTCCTTGCAGGAACTGGAACAGGCACGGGTAGCCTATTTAGGCCGCAAGGGAAGCCTTGCCCGGATTATGGCGCGTCTTCCTGAACTGGCACCTGCTGAACGGCCTATAGTCGGCCAGAAGGCCAATGAGGTTAAAACACGTCTGACAGATCTCATGGAACAGCGGAAAGCCGCATTGGAAGTGATTGAAGAAGCCAAGCGTCTATCCAGCTTTGATCCCTCCTTGCCGGGACGTTTGCCCTGGCAAGGCTCCAAACACCCCACTACGCTGGTTGTCGAAGAGATCTGCGGCATTTTTCGGGGACTTGGGTATGAAGTAGCTTCCGGCCCTGAAGTAGAAGCTGATTATTACAATTTTGAAGCGCTCAACATGCCGCCCGAGCATCCGGCGCGTGATATGCAGGATACGCTGTATATCACGGAGCGTGTCCTCATGCGTACGCATACTTCACCGGTACAAGTGCGCACCATGAAAAACCGCAAGCCGCCGCTTGCCGTCATTGTGCCGGGCAAGGTGTATCGCCGTGACTCCGATCTGACCCATACGCCCATGTTTCACCAGATTGAGGGGCTGCTGGTCGGGAAAGATGTGAGCATGGCCGGACTGCGCGGCACGCT
>WRKB01000289.1 GCA_009778295.1 Betaproteobacteria bacterium
TGTTGATCTTTGACATGCCGTTAATCGCCTTTTTAATGTGGCTGCCACTCTCCTTCCTTTCAGCCCGCCAAGAGATTCGAACCCGCCTCGGAGGAGGGATATTCCTTATCCAGAGGTAGCTATACCCAAATTTCGCATCCGGACCATGTTGCAGGCGGCGGCCGAAAGGGTAAACAGCCAGTCAATTTTTTCCTCATCTTTGTATCTGGCTTTACGCAGCCAGGCGATGGTCTTCATCCAGCCAAAAATCGCTCCCACCCGTTTGCGTTTCCCCTGGCTGATCGCATAGCCCGCATGATGGGTGGCTCGTCCATCAAATGGCGGAACCCCTGTTTTTTGCGCCACATGTGGAGTGGCGATCAAACTGCGCAGGCCGGCAACGAAAAACCAACACAATCATATCCAATCATATCCCTTGTCTGCTCCTACGGTGATCCGTTTTCTCCCGGACACATCGGCAACTATGTCCAGACCAGCCTCACACTCAGACGTCCCGGTCACCTGAGTGACCCGCTATCCACGGCAAGGCCGTTCCGGTTTTCCATC
The DNA here is from genome assembly GCA_009778295.1 of Betaproteobacteria bacterium. GTDB lineage: Bacteria > Desulfobacterota > Desulfovibrionia > Desulfovibrionales > Desulfovibrionaceae > WRKB01. Next base: position 547 of record WRKB01000289.1, read on the forward strand.
AGGATATGACCCATGAAAGACAGCTTGGCCTCTCTTTGTCCTCGCCTTTCCTGTACAGACGTGATTCCGGATCACTGGTCGAGGCATGGGTGGCATTGCATCGTTTCTCTCCATGGAAAAGATGGATCGCAGAAAAAGCACGGCAACGTCGCTGTGGAGAAGGTGATCCGGTTTTTGGAATACACCGAATGATTCCAGATCGGCTCGTACATGGATAATCCCGCGAACCAGCGGAAAAGAAGATTGTAATCCAACTGTTCAACCAGCATCCGTTCACTGCGGATCGTATAGAAAATTTGCAGGAGAAGGGAACGGAGCAACTGCTCCGGTGAAAGAGAGGGCCGCCCTGCCTTGGCGTAGCGTGCACGGAAAACAGGAGAAAACTCTTTCAATGCCGTGTCCGCCATGGTGCGGATTGGACGCAATGGATGATCCTGTTAGTGCCTTCACCGTACAGAGACGCCTTTCGGCCCGAAACACTTCGTTTGCTTAGATATGAGATTTGCTATGGATTCGAAAATTTCAGAACGCGAACTACATGATTGCCTGCAAAAATGGGCTGCTCCCCTTGCAGACGCGAACGGCTGTGGCGTGGACGTCAGCTTTGAGCCGGAGTTTGAAGTTCTGAAAGCTGAAGTTGAAAAAGAGACATCTCTGCACACAGAGGGTCCAACAGACTGGTTTGTCGTCTTCCGGCTGTCTACAAATATTCTTGCTGCGACAAGCAAAGATATATGGGCCTTCGCATATGGCATCATCGCGCTGTGCAAGATTGATGGGGCACAATATTGCGCTTTGGGGCTTGAATGCCTTACCGAACTGCTGAAGCGGGAATGGGATACTGCGTTTCCCTCTCCGCAACGGCCACAGAGAAGGGCCGCCCCTCTACTCTGGCTTTTCACGCGTCTGGAGCAACACGCAACCAGTACCTGCTTTATGGGGGATGCGCCGGAAGCGCAACTGGCATTGTACAATGCATGCAACGCTCTGCAATCCGTACTTGTAGAACGAATGGGCGAAGATGCCCCGCCATTTGCGCGCATTATTCAGCAAAACACGGAACAAGTGCCCGGACAAGCTCCTCCTGTAGATGAACGCGATCCATCTCCATCGCAGGAAACAGGAAAAAGTGGCCGAACATCATTGCAGTTGCAGGACGTTCTTACACGCATAGAGCATGAGGGCCGCGTACCGGCTGCCGTTCTTCCGCAACTTATTCGCACCTGTATAGAGCAGATACGCCAGCTTGCCGGACATCTTTTGGCGACGGACGTCACGGACGAGCGTGCGTATACGCTGCACAGGGTTGCCGTATGGGGAACACTGCTGCAAATGCCGCTGGCGGAGGCGGACGGTAAAACGCAAATACAATGCGCCATCCCCAGCGACATGCTACAGGCATATGCGCACGGCTTGGATAGCAAACGTTATGCTGAAATACTGCCCCAACTGGAGCGCTCCGCCGGGAGAGCGCCATTCTGGCTGGACGGGCACTATATGGTGGCGCGGTGTCTTGAGGGTCTGGAAGCAACTGCCGCATTCAATGCGATACGCCACGCGTTTATGCAGCTTGTCGGAAGATTCCCAGATATCGTCTCGTATTCCTTTAGAGACGGTATGCCGTTCGCTTCGCCGCGAACCCAGTTATGGATCGAATCTCTGAACAATTCGCCAATTTCCGGAATAGCGGTCTCCGCTACGCAATCTGAAGAACAGAACCACACGCCTGACACGCTTCAGGACGAAAAACGTCTGCGAGAAGCGGTCGCTCTCTACCGGGAAAACGATTTTGCTGCCGGACTGCGTCATTTGGGCTCTGTTCCTGCCGGGCGCAGTCGTATGGCGATCAGGCACAGCCTGCTGCAGGCCAGGTATTGCCTCGCCGCCGCTAACAAGCAGGCCGCCATAAACCTTTTACAGGGCCTGTATGCCAAACTTGTGGATTGGGATTTGCTGGATTGGGAACCTGAACTTAGCGCACAAATCCTTTCTCTTTTGCTTGCAAATCAGGCAAAATTGCACAACAGCACTATGGAAGCCATGGCGCATCAGCTGCATCGTCTGCATCTGGGCATGGCATTGGGTATTTTTCAAAAACCGTAACAAATCTGGGAGGATAAAATGACAAGAGAATCGTCCATAGCGCCCAAGGAGCGCATCAACGTTACTTTTAAACCGGCTACCGGAGGAGCTGTTGAGGAAATTGAACTCCCCATGAAAGTTATGGTGATGGGCGATTTTTTGCAGCGTTTTGATTCTCGTCCCATCATGGACCGTAAACCAGTGTCCATTAACAAACAGAACTACGCCGAAGTCATGGCCAAGCAGGAACTGCATCTGGAGACAATGGTTCCCAACCGGCTGAGGGATCAGGAAGATTCTGAAGACGACATGCGCATCAATTTGAAATTTAACTCCATGCGCGATTTTGAACCAGGCAATATTGTGGAGCAAATGCCTGAACTACAGCAGCTTATGCGTCTGCGCGAAGCCCTTGTTTCTCTCAAGGGGCCATTAGGCAATCTGCCTGCCTTCCGTAAGGCGCTCGAAGATGTGCTGAAAGATCCCAGGCAGCGCGAAAAACTTATGAGTGAACTGGGCAACGAAGCTCCGCCACCCGTCAATTCCAAACCTCTGGATAATGACGGTAATGTTGAGCCCCAAAATCCTTCCGGCAAGAAGCCGGGCAAATAATATTGCAAGGAGCATGTTGCCATGAGTCAAAGTCAACGCGAAATTCAACATAAGACCTTATCGGCGGATTCTCTGCTCGCGCAAATCATCAGCGAAACGAATCTGAATCCCCAGGATGACGGGTATGAAGCCGCAAGGCTTGGTATAGGCGCGTTCATTGAAGAAATGCTCAAGCCGGTCAATAGTAAGGAAAAAGTCCGGAATGCGACCGTCGATAAAATGATTGCGGATATCGACCGCCGCCTGAGTGCGCAAATGAACGAAATTCTGCATGATAAACAGTTTCAGGCATTGGAGTCCGCGTGGCGCGGCCTGAAGCTCCTGATCGACAGGACGGATTTCCGTGAAAACGTCATCATCGAATTTTTGAATGTCACCAAGGACGAACTGTTGGATGATTTTCTGGATGCTCCGGAAATTTCGTTGTCCAATCTCTATAAGCATGTATACACAGCGGAATATGGTCAGTTCGGCGGCAAGCCCGTTGGAGCCATGATCGGCAATTACTATTTCGAACCCAGCGCTATCGACATGCGCCTGCTGCAAAACATTGCCGCTGTCGCGGCCATGGCCCACGCCCCCTTCATTTCGGCCGCCGCGCCGGAATTTTTCGGCCTGAAGACTTTTGAGCGGCTCCCGGCTCTCAAAGATTTGCACGACATATTCAGCGGTACACGCTACACGAAATGGCAAGCATTCAGGGAATCGGAAGATGGCCGATATGTGGGGTTGACGGTTCCGCGCTTCTTGCTGCGCCAGCCGTATGATCCTGAAGAGAATCCTGTGCGCGCCTTCGTGTTCAAAGAAGATGTCGACGGCAAGCATGACAATTTTCTCTGGGGCAATACGGCGTTTGCCTTTGCCACCCGGATCACGGAAAGTTTTGCCAACTATCGCTGGGGCGTCAATATCATAGGCCCGCGTTCAGGCGGCGCGGTGGTGGATTTGCCGGTGCATCTCTACGAGGCGCTTGGCGATATCGAAATGAAAATCCCCACTGAGGTGCTCATTTCCGACCGCCGCGAATACGAACTTGCCGAGCAGGGATTCATAGCCCTGACCATGCGCAAAGGATCTGACAACGCGGCCTTCTTCTCCGCCAATTCCTGCCAGAAGGCCAAATATTTCGGTATATCCGAAGCAGGAAAAAATGCGGAACTGAACTACCGCCTGGGCACTCAGCTTCCCTACCTGTTCATCGTGTCGCGCCTCGCTCACTACATCAAGGTGTTGCAGCGTGAACATATCGGCTCGTGGAAAGAGCGTGTTGATCTGGAACGTGAACTGAACACCTGGTTGCGCCAGTTTGTAGCGGACCAGGAAAATCCCAGCTCCGATATTCGCAGCCGCCGTCCCCTGCGTGACGCCCATATCACCGTGGAAGACGTGGAAGGCGACCCGGGCTGGTACCGCGTGAGTATGAGTATTCGCCCTCACTTTAAGTATATGGGAGCCTATTTCACACTTTCTCTCGTCGGCAAGCTGGACAAAACCTGATCATGGCAGGGAGTCTGTTTGATCGCTTAACGGACAGCGAAGCGGGAGCACGCATGGATGAAGATGAATCCATACGCCTGCACCTGCTTCGTATGCTCACCATCCGGCAGGGAGCCGTGCAATCCCTGCCGGATTACGGACTCCCCGACTTAAATGATCTTACCCTTTCTCGGGCGGAGCTTATTCAGCAAGGATGTGCGGCCATAAAGGAATGTATTGAAAAGTATGAGCCGAGACTGCGCTCAGTGACAGTCGAACATGCTTCTGAAGAAGAGCTTCCCTTTACTATGGGATTGCGCATCCATGCCACGAAAATTGCGCCGGATGGCAGTCAGAGTCCCTGGCAATGGGCGTTGAGCATAAGCGGCGCCAAAGTGCATCGGCATTAGCGTATCTGAGACGGTATGTTAGGGCAAAATCAATTCAATCTATCTGGAGCAGACCATGCCTTGGGTCTGTCATCAACGTAGCGGAACTCTTATTGGGCCGAATGGGCAAGAGTATACTGGTGGATATAGCGGTAAGGCCAGCACATCGAAACAATCCTGCTGCCGAGGACGTGCATTTCTCAGGGCCGATCCCGCGAGGTACTTGGAATATCGATTTAACTCCTCGCAATTCTCCCCGAACTGGCCCGAATACGTTGACTTAACCCCACAAGGGCACAACGCTCACGGACGTAGACATTTTCGGATTCACGGCAACAACCGAGCAGATGATGCCTCAACAGGATGTATTGTAGCATCGCCACAAGCCAGACAGGCCATCATCAATAGCGGCGATACTACTTTGGAAGTGAGGCCATCATGCGAAATATACTATTTCTTTTTTGCGTTTGTGTTCTTCTCTGCACAACGGCCCACGCAAAAGACGACGAGAGAAACGCCGCGAGCCGGAAGGCTGAAGAAGCAATGCGAATAGTTAATCGAATCAAATCGGGTTCAGTGCCCTATCCCACAGAACAAGAACTCGCTGTTTTTGAAGAGGATTCTTGGGGGCTTCGGAATAGCCGGGCCGAATTGGCGCGTGACAAGGCATTGGAAGATGTTGCCGCAAATATTCCTTTTCTGTTGCTTATCCGCAAGGACTTCGGCGAGTCCTTTTTGGAGTGGGTAATTCCTATCGCGGAAAAACTGCCATCACAACCGGTCGCCGTGATCCAACTGATGACCAATATCGCGAATTGGAATGATGGACAGTATATCGACAAGATGTGCCCAATGGCGGTTATAGAGGACTCTATAACCTTTGAGCAATATAAAAATTGGCTGGAACGCTCTGTCACCGCCCTTGAATCATTCACCATGCACAAGACCGAGGCGGAAAAGACGCGAAGGGTTTGTCTGGGGAAAATCAAAAGTGCCCTAGCAACAACGAAGCCGTGGTAAACACCAAAAGAGCGGGAAGGCAACCCACACAATAGTCTACTTGGGCGGCGCTAACTTTTGGCTATCTTTCGCCCGCCCTTGTGTATACCTCCGGGTCGCTGGTAGTAGGAATAATAATATGAGCCTTAATCGCTACTACCAGAACGAGCTGATCGCTTTTCGCGAACTGGGTCAGGAATTTGCCCGGCGTAATCCCGCGCTTGCGCCTTTTTTCGACTCTCCAGGACGTGACCCGGATGTGGAACGCATCTTGGAGTCATTTGCATTCCTGACAGGACGCCTCCACAACAAACTTGATGATGAACTGCCCGAGATCACGCATTCCCTTTTCAGTCTGCTGTGGCCTCATTATCTGCGGCCCATACCGGCGTGCAGCATCCTGCGCTACCAGCCTTCGGAGACTCTTTCCGGGGCCGTGTCCATCAAACGCGGCACTGTGGTGGAGTCTGTCCCGGTCGAAGGAACACGTTGCCGTTTCCGGACCGCCTACGATACCGAAATCCTGCCATTACGCCTGACGGATCACAGGATACTGGAGCACAACGGCAAAGGTATCCTGGCTCTCCATTTTGAAGCCATGCAGGCGCCGCTGGAGACTCTCCCCATCACGAAGCTGCGTTTCTTCCTGGCGGGTGAGAAGACGATCGCCCACACCATATACTATACTCTGGCGACCCAGGTTCGCGAAGTGCGAGTGGTGTTGCAGAGCGCAAACAAAGAGGAACGGATTACAGCATGCCTTTCGCCGGCAGTTGTTCGTCCCGTTGGTTTCAATGAGGACGAGGGAATTTTCCCTTATCCAGCCAACGCTTTTCCCGGCTACAGAATCATACAGGAATATTTTTGCTTTACAGAAAAATTTTTTTTCATTGAGGTCAACGAACTCGACAAGGGCTTGAATCAGGATGCGCTTTCCCCTTTTAAGGGCGTCAAAAAGTTCCAGTTGCATTTCGTCCTCGATGAACTGCCGGAACAATATGAATCGTTCCGCACGGAAAATTGGCAGCTTTTCTGTACGCCGGTGGTCAACCTTTTTTCCATGGACTCAAGCCCGTTACTTATCGATCAACACCGGCCAGAATACCGTATAGTTCCAGATCCAGGCCGTCCTTACCATTTCACAACCTACAGCGTCGACAAGGTGCGCACCTGGACGCACGATTCAAAAACACTCCATTATTACAAGCTGTTCGAGTCATTTGAACATTACACGAGGGAAGACAAGGCATATTACCGCCTCCGCATACGCCCCTCCACGCAGGACGAAAGCACCGAATCCTACATTTCCATAATCCACCTGCCGGACAGTCCGCATAGAGCGCAGGAGGAAACACTTTCTCTTGAACTGACCTGTACAAACCGCCTGCTGCCAAAACATCTGGGAGTGGGCGACATTTGCTTCCATGCCGGCGACGCTCCGGATACGATCAGTTGCAAAAATATTACGCCAGTGGAACCGCCTTATAATCCGCCGCTTGGAGACGATTTGTTCTGGCGTCTTCTCTCCAAGATGTCGCTCAACTATATTCCACTTGCCAATCCCATCGCTCTGCAAGCTGTGCTGAGCACATACGACTTCCGTGCTCCGCACGACAGACCGCGCGCCAAAATCCTGGAAAAAAACCTGAAGGCCATCGTCAGCACCGCTTGCACGGAAACAGGCCGTATATACAACGGTCTACCTGTGCGCGGTATGCAAACGCGCTTGGTTCTGGATCAAAAAGGTTTCAGCTGTGAGGGAGACATGTACCTTTTTGGTTCCGTGCTCAATGAATTCCTTGCTCTGTATGCTACAGTGAACAGTTTTCATCAGCTCGTCGTCAATGAAGCAAAATTGGGAGAGGAATACGTATGGCCGGCCAGATTGGGCAGAACGGCGTTTTAACGGATACGAGCCGCAGCATCTCTCCGCTTATGGGGAACATGCTGGAAATGCCGGGGAAATTCGCTTTTGCGCAGGTTGTCAGTCTGTTGCTCCGGCATATGCGGGAACAAGGCATGCCGGCTGATGTCCACAACATCCTTTTTCGCGTCAATCCTAATCTTTCCTTCCCTCCGGCAGACGTTGAACAGATTGAATTCGTTGAAGGTGAAGAGAGTCCCCACCGGGTGTCCGTCATGATGAACCTGATGGGGCTGCACGGCGCATCATCGCCTTTACCAAGCTATTTCACCGATTATATCGCCCAGAATCAGGACGATCCCGACGCATTGCGAGATTTTTTTGATGTCTTCAATCATCGTCTGGTGGAAACCCTGTACCGGACCGGACATAAATATCGTTACTACGCGCAATATGAGTTTGGCGCTCTTGACCGTATGTCAGCCCGTTTTTTCAGTTTCATGGGCATGGGACACCTTGATCTGCGTGAAGCCAAAAAACTCAACTGGCCGAGGTTGATGGCATATATGGGTCTTATCGCCTTTCAGAGCGAGTCCGCCGGATCACTTGAAAGCATCCTCCGTCATTATTTTCTGCATGAAGATATCTGCATCCGCCCCTGTATCCTGCGTTGGGTAGACATTCCCCAAGGCCAGCAATGCCTGCTTGGACAAAACAACACGACCTTGCATACGGATTTTCTCCTGGGCAATGAAGTGCCGGATCAGACGGGCAAATTTCGCGTGTGCATAGGTTCATTGGACTGGGGACTGTTCAATGAATTTTTGCCCTGCGGCAATCGTTTCGGCGAGCTGTACACGCTCGTGCAGTTTGTGCTGCGCTCGCGTCTGGAGTTTGATGTTGAACTACACCTGCACCCCGAAGAAATCCCCCCATGGACACTGGAGGAGCACTCCAGGTGCCTGTTGGGCTGGTCCGTATGGAACGGTGAGGGCGGCGACGGTATTGTTGTGCTTGAACCCAAGCACGAGGAGTTGAATTCATGGCGACAATGAACCTTGCCGCGTTGGTGGAATCGTTGGATGCTCCCGCACGTGAAGCGTTGGAAGCGGCTGCGGGAGCCTGTGCCAGCCGTGGGGGCTATGAAATTGGCATCGAAGAGTACTTCACCGCTTTGCTGAACCAGCCGGATATGCAAGACGTGCTCACACAGTTTGAACGCAGCGCCGAGCGAGTTCGTGAGTTGCTTGAACAAAGCCGTCCGCAACAGGAACGTCGTTCTGACCGCCCGGTCTTCTCGCCCCTGCTCATTGAATTTCTCCAGGAGGCTTATTTGCTGGCAAGTCTCGAATTGCGTCTGGAAAAAGTCAGCGTCGGCATCCTGGTTCTTGCCTTGCTTTCCAACCCAAACCGTTACGGAGTGTTGCCGTTTTTCAAGGAACTCGGCCAAATCTCAGCGGATGGACTGCGGCGCTTGCTGGAAGGCCTGCACGCGGGGGAGACTTCCCACGCCAAGGCTGCGGCGGGTGGTTCCGGAGAAAATGCCCTGCAGAAATATGGTACGGACTTTACCGCGGAAGCGAAGGCCGGGAGGATTGATCCGGTTTTTGCCAGAGGACCGGAAATACGGCAAATGATTGATATTTTGACGCGGCGTAGAAAAAATAACCCGATTCTTGTGGGCGATCCCGGTGTGGGCAAAACCGCCGTGGTCGAAGGGCTGGCTCTGAAAGTCGCCGAAGGTGATGTGCCGGAAGCTTTGGCCGGCGTGCGTATTGTGTGGCTTGATATGGGCCGTTTGCAGGCTGGAGCCAGCGTAAAAGGCGAATTTGAAAAACGTCTCAAGGCAGTCATTGAAGAAGTGAAGGGCGCTTCCACTCCCACCATCTTGTTCATTGACGAAGCCCATAGCCTTGTCGGTTCAGGTAACGCGTCCGGCAGCGGTGATGGAGCAAACCTGCTCAAACCAGCCCTGGCGCGGGGAGAAATGCGTACCATAGCCGCGACAACCTGGGGAGAATACAAGAAATATTTTGAAAAAGACGCCGCGTTGGCCAGACGTTTTCAACTTGTCAGTCTGAAGGAACCCTCGCTTGAAGAAACCGTTCTCATTCTGCGCGGCATTGTTCCCCATTATGAAAAAACGCACCAGGTCTATGTGCGCGACGACGCCGTTATGCGCACAGCCGAACTGGCAGGCCGCTATATCAGCGGCAGGCAGTTGCCGGATAAAGCCATTGACGTGCTGGATACCGCCTGCGCACGGGTCCGGGTCAGTCTGGGAGCCAAGCCGCCGGAACTGGAAGCGCTGGAGGAAAAACAGGCTGCGCTACGGCGTGAACTGGACGCCTTTGAACGTGATCAATGCCGGGGCATACATGGTCCGCAGCACAGCGAGGATGGCATGCGTCATGCGGCAATGCAGGCGGAATTCGCCGGCCTCAATGAGCGCATCATTGTATTGACGGAACGCTGGCAACGGGAAAAACAACTGGTTGAACACATTGTGCGGCTGCGCACCACGCAGGGAACGGAAGGGGCACGCGATAACGAAGCCGAAACGCAACAGTCAGAGGCGCTCCAGACAGGGCCGTCTCTGGAAGCGCTTTTAAACCAGTTGCATGATTTGCAGCGGAACGATCCATTGGTGTTTTTTGAAGTGAGCCCTGAACTTGTCACCGGCATTGTCGCGGAGTGGACGGGCATTCCCGAAAGCAAACTGAGCGGGATAGACGCCACGCTCATTACCGGGATAGGCGAACGGCTTCGGCGGCGTATCCGTGGGCAGGATCACGCGCTTGCCTCGGTCGAAAAGGCAATCATGGCGGCCCATGCCGGGCTTGATAATCCTGGGCGGCCAAATGGCATTTTTTTGCTGGTTGGTCCTTCCGGCGTCGGCAAAACAGAAACGGCCCTCGCCGTCGCTGATGAGCTTTTTGGCGGGGAACGCATGCTTATCAGCATCAACATGTCTGAATTTCAAGAAAAACATACGGTATCGCGTCTTATCGGTTCTCCTCCGGGATATGTGGGCTACGGCGAGGGCGGCAGGCTGACGGAAGCTGTGCGGCGTCAGCCGTATTCAGCGGTGTTATTCGATGAAGTCGAAAAAGCGCATCCAGACATTTTGAATCTTTTTTATCAGGTGTTCGACAAGGGGATACTCGCGGATGGTGAAGGCCGGGAAGTCGATTTCCGCAATACCATGATTTTCATGACCGCGAATCTCGGCAGCGATATTGTGACCGCCCTGTGTGAAGAAGAGGAACCGCCTACTCCCGAGGTCATCAAAGAAGCATTGCTGCCGGCATTACAGAACTTTTTCCGGCCGGCCCTGCTCGGCCGTATGACGGTGGTGCCCTATACCACGATTCGTCCTGAAATTCTGAAGGAACTGGTGCAGATCAAGCTCAAACAGGTTGCCGAACGCCTGCTGCACAGACATCATATCCATTTAGATTGGGCCGGGGATGTGGTGGAAAACATTGCATCAAGCTGCCAGGCTGTGGATACGGGGGCGCGCAATATTGACCATATTTTGAACGCCACCTTGCTGCCGGGCATTGCAACAGCGCTTTTGGCGGCACTAACCGAACAGGCGCAACAGTCAACAACCCTGCATATCGCGTTACATGCGGAAACCGGCGGCTACAGCTATGCCTGGAGCGAGTGAGCCGCTCTTTATGCCAGAGTGGACGGAACTGCCGGAAAAGAATACGGGAAAGCGTATGTCTCACGCAACTTCACATGCAGATACAACCGTGGTTGAACGCATAAGCGCCGTCTGCCGTGCGAAATTGCGTGCCT
>WRKB01000290.1 GCA_009778295.1 Betaproteobacteria bacterium
GTTTGAGAGACGCACTCTGCATCTCGCGCAGAATTTCCTCCGCGGCCCGGGCAGGATCCGGGGCGGCGGTGATGGGTCTGCCGACCACCAAAAAATTGGAGCCTGCCCGTACGGCCTGGGCCGGGCTAACGACCCGGCGCTGATCATCCTGCAAGGCATGGACAGGGCGTATGCCTGGAGTCAGGCAACGCAGCCCTGTTGCTCGCCGTATTTCGCGCACCTCACGTCCGGAGCACACCACACCGTCCATGCCCCATGCCTGTGCGCGGAGCGCCAGCTTTTTGGCCACACCCGCGAGGGTTTTGGCGCTTCGCGCCCCGAAAGTGAAAAATTCGCCCGGTTCCATGCTGGTAAGTACGGTCACGCCGAAAAGCAACGGCCGGCGCGGACTGTTGTTTATAGCGTCTACAGCAGCGCGGATCATGCGTTCTCCACCGGTCACGTGCAGAGTAAGCATGTCCACATGCAAACGGGCTGCGGCCAGCACCGCGCCTTGAACTGTATTGGGAATATCGTGAAGTTTGAGATCCAAAAACACGTCAAAACCGAACTGTTTGAGCGCATGCACCACGTGCGGGCCTTCCGCGCTGAACAGTTCCAGACCAACCTTGACCCAGGAAACGACGTTCCGGACTTTTTCAGCGACGTACAGAGCCGGGGCGGCTGCCGCAAAATCCAGAGCCACCACCAATATAGCGGAATCTTGCGCATTCATGATGCACTTTTCCCATCCAACAAACTTTTGAGTATCAGGGGGCGCCGTCCGGGCGCCAGCGTGGCCGCGATATAAACGGAACGCAACGCGTCGTAGGCTTGACCCAGATCGTCGTTCACAATCCAGGCGTCAAACCAGCCGGCTTCACGGATTTCAGTGCGTGCCGCCGCCAGGCGCTGCTGAATGGCTTCCTCACTATCCAGCGCACGCCCGCGCAAACGCTCCTCCAAAATTTTCAGGGAAGGCGGCAGAATGAATACATAGCGCCCGGCGGGAAGGGTCAGTCTGAGCTGTAAAGCGCCCTGGACGTCAATGTCAAAAAGCACATCCTTTCCGGCACCCAAAATGTCCAGAGTGGGATTGAGGGGGGTACCGTAAAGATTGCCGTATACACTGGCCCATTCCGCGAAATAGCCAGCGCGCTGGAGGTCAAGGAATTCCTCATGGCTGAGAAAAGTATAGTCTTGCCCCGGGACTTCATAAGCGCGCGGAGAACGAGTCGTGCAGGAGGTGGAATATCCTATCTGTGGGAATTCCTTCATGAGCATCCTGACCAGAGAGGATTTCCCCGCGCCGGAAGGGCCGCAGACGACAAGGACTAAACCTGTTCTTTCCATGGGCTAATCGCCTCCTTCCTGGCTGAAGCGTTGGCTGATGGTTTCAGGGTGGATGGCGGTGAGTATGACATGGTTGGAATCGGTCACAAGAATAGAGCGGGTTTTGCGCCCCTGAGTCGCATCCACCAGCCTGCCCGTATCACGCGCGTCTTCACGCAGACGCTTCATAGGCGCCGATGCCGGGTTGACGATGGCCACGACCCGCCCGGCAAGGACGAAATTGCCGAAACCTATGTTGATAACCTGTTGCGCCTGCATAACCGCTCCAACAGACTGTAGATATTAAAACGCTCCGCCACGACGTTCACAGCAAAAAGGCATTTCACCCGGGCCGCACGGAGCGAACGGCGATGCTACGCGTTTTCGCCGCCATAGCAATGCAAGTAATCCCAAATGACAATTCGTTTGATTGCAGTTTGGTATAAAATTATTCCAACCATTATTCCAGATTTTGCACTTGTTCCCGGCATTTTTCCAGTTCATTTTTGAAGTCCACCACCAGCCGGGAAAGCTGCACATCCTGAGCCTTATTGCCACAGGTCGATATCTCGCGGAAACACTCCTGCAAAGTAAAATCCAGCCGCCTGCCTGCATCGGCTCCGGTATTCAAAAGTTCGCGCAAACGCTCAAGATGGGTGCGTAGCCGGGTCAACTCTTCACTGACGTCGAGTTTATCACAGAGTATGACTATTTCCTGCAAAAAACGGCTTTCATCCAGTTCCATATCCAAGGCCTGCAGGCTTTCATTCAGACGTTCGCGCACCTGCCGCCAGCGTTCCTCTTTGACGGCCGGCGCACGTTCTTCAATGCGCGCAAGCCACTCTTCCATACGCAGAATACGGGAATGCAAATCCGTGGCCAGCCCGCGGCCTTCGCGGGCGCGGGCTTCGTTCCAGTCGCGCAGGGCTGCATCAAGCCCATCTTCAAGCCGCGCCTGCAACTCCTCATCCGCTTCGGAACTCTCATCGCCCCAAAGCATGGACAGATTGAGCAGCGCGTTATAATCAGGAACAAAATTGTCATTCCTGTTCTGCGCGAGCTCGGCCAGCGCATCCAGCATGGCCGTTGCTTGCAGTGCATCAAACTCCGCAGTGGCCTGCGCACCATTGACACGCTTCAAGGCCAGGCTTATTTCCACCCGCCCGCGCTGGGCGAAGCGGCGAACAATTTTTTCCAGGCGCGTCTCCAGACTGCGAACCACTAAGGGCAAACGCCATTTCAGATCGAGGTGGCGACTGTTGACACTGCGTATTTCCCACAGTTGGACGAACTTCTCGTCTTCCGCGATACAGCGGCCAAAGCCTGTCATACTGTGCGGCATACGGCTCCCTATTCCACCCTGTTACGATGCCGGGCTACACGCCCGCGGGTTACCCGCAAAGAAGATGCGCGGCCTCCTCTCCCAGAGAAGGGTTAACGGCTTCAGGAAAATCCACTGCCACCGCCCGAACAGCCGCCATTACCGCAAGCCCCGGCCATGCGGGATGCCATGGGATGCACAGGGCCGGGTTTGAAGGGGAAGGCTCCTGTTTTCAGTGGGCTTGGAGCACTGACCAGGCGCACGGTTCTCGCCGAACCGCATTGAGGGCAGACCACGGCGTCCGCGTTCTTCACCAGCAGTTCTTCAAACACCGCAGCACAGTCCTGACAAGAAAAATCATACATCGGCATGAGCGCACCTGAACAAGGGTTGAAGTCGCCTTTTGGGGCAGAAGGTAAAAATTTTATTTATGGAATACGTTCTAGTCAAGCCAGCCCCGCAGGGTTTCGATGAGCTTGCGGGCCTGCTCCGCACTGGAGATGGTAAACTTCGACTGCTGGCGATATTCGCCCCCGGTCTTCTTGTAACGGCGTATCGCATACTTGTCCGGACCGTAGCTGTCATTGGCCGGGATCCATTCTTGGTAGCGAAACAGCACCGTGGCCCACGCACCTTTGGACAGGATGGCCTTGTCAATTTCTTTGATGATAAGTTGTCCGTTTTCTTCATAGTTTACGGTTAAATCTTCTACAGTCGCGTTCATACTGCTCCTTTTAAAACACGCAGAACCCCAAGCGGGAACACGGGGTGCTGCGTGCGGGGAACTCGTCGTAATGAAAACAAAAAACGCCGTAGTCCGGCGTTTTTTGTGCTGTATGGCTTACAGGCTGAAGCTGGTTAAAATTCCTTTGACATTTTCGGGGAGCGGTTCCGGCGACAAGCGCATATCCGCAGGCATGGGGCCAAACGAACTTGAATAAATCTGCGCCGTGTCGCTCATGACAATGCTTTGCTCGGTAGCCGTCAACCGGGCACCCCGTCGTGCCTTATCCGCGATCACGGCCATAGTGATGGCTGCCCCCGAGGGCGACGTGGGAGTAATCATACTTTCTCCTCATTCACACAGGCATAACCTGCGGCGAAATCAACGCCCTCCCTGGCGGTTGTGCTGCTTTCCCGCAATCTATGGTCATAGTTTACACAGTCTACGCACGGAACGCAAGAGCATGTAGACATATACTTTTCTTGCCTTGCTCCCAGCTCAACGCTCAAGGCTTGCGGTGCCTGTGAGAGTATTTTATCGTACCACCATGGGCAGTTCGCAGAATTTTTCCTCCCATACGCCGTATTCCAAAGCCTTATGCCTCTCGTCCCTATGCTGCCTGTTGCTGATATGGACCTTAGGAGGCGATGCTGCTCCGATCTGGCGGGAATTGGAGGCAGGCCTGCAGTTCGCCAGTTTCCCCTCTCCGCAGGCGGAAGGCAGCGCAGGCATCGATATTTTACGCATCGATCCTTCCCGGTTCCGTTTCAGTCTACACAGCGCCAGCGCGGGGGAGCCAACGCCGTACGCACTTTCCGTCTGGGCGGAACGGGAAGACTTGGTAATGGCGATCAACGCCAGCATGTACCTGCCGGATCAAAGCACGAGTACGGGATATCTGCGCTATGGCGCCCATATTAATAACCCCAAAATAAATAGCAAGTTTGGGGCATTTTTCGTGGCTGAACCAGATACACCGGATTTACCCCGGGCCGCCATTTTGGACCGGGAATGCGACCCATGGGAAGAGCATTTGCCGCACTACATGCTCGTCGCGCAGAACTATCGCCTGATAGATACGAACGGGAAGGTGCTCTGGCTGCCCGGCGGTCCTGAACATTCCATTGCCGCAGTGGGACAGGACAGGCAGGGGCATATTCTTTTTATCCACTGCCGCATCCCTATGACCGGCGAAGGCTTTGCCGCCTCTCTGCTGAACATGCCGCTTGCGTTACGTTCCCTTATGTATGTGGAAGGAGGTTCCCAAGCCTCCATGTTGGTGAGTTGTCCCACTTTTCGCCGCTTGTGGATCGGACAGAGCAGCATGCCTTTTCTATATCAACCGGAAAGTGGAGCGACCTTGCCCAACATTATCGGCGTACGGCGTCGGCCGCAGTAATAGTATTAGTTAAAAAAGATTAATAACTATTTCTATTTAAATCTTAATTTGTCAATATTGTTTTATTTTAATTTTTTTTCTGGACTTTCATCCTATATGAGTCTATATTCCCGCTTATATAGTGAAGCGGCAGACATCCGCCCTGCAAGGCAACTGCGACAGGCGAGGGGGGAATTATGTCCAACAGTTGTAGCCATTTTCTCAAGCCCGGCGATGCGCCCGAAGTGGAATTCAAATGTGCTTGCGCCCGCAAGAGCAAGGTTACTGTATGTGAACACTGTAACCTCCATGGTCATTGAAAAACAGAACTATAAGGAGAAACTGCTGATGCAAAAGTATTCCTGTGAAGTATGTGGATACGAATATGATCCGGCGCAAGGTGAAGGTGACGTCCCTGCGGGCACTCCTTTCGAAAAATTGCCCGATGACTGGTGTTGTCCGGTTTGCGGCGCTCCCCGGTCTGAATTTTCGCCGCTTGCCTGAGTCATTGTTGCGCAAAAAGTGAACAGCCAGTGCCCGGGGGACCTCTCCGGGCACGCAAGCGCTCCTGGCATGATAGGGGATACACATGCAACCAGTTGAAATAAAAAAAGATATTTGGTGGGTGGGTGCTGTCGACTATGATAACCGCAACTTTCACGGCTATTCCCTGTCGCCTGAAGGTACCACCTACAATGCCTACCTGATCAAGGACGAAAAAAACGTACTCTTCGATTCCGTGAGCAGGTCCTTCACCGGCACCATGCTCTGTCGTTTGGCCCAAACGCTCTCTTTGGAAAAGGTGGACTATATCATATGCAATCATCTGGAGCTTGACCACGCTGGGGCCCTGGCTGAGGTGGTGGCCCGCTGCAAACCTGAAAAAATATTCTGTTCGCAGATGGGTATAAAGTCCATGCAGGGCTATTTTGACTGCAAAGACTGGCCGGTACAGGCTGTGAACACTGGAGAGAGCCTGAGCATAGGTTCGCGCACCATCCAGTTTTTTGAGACGCGGATGATCCATTGGCCTGACAGCATGGTTTCCTACATCCCCGAAGACAAGCTGCTCATCAGCAGCGATGCGTTCGGGCAAAACATCTCGTCTA
This sequence comes from Betaproteobacteria bacterium, assembly GCA_009778295.1. GTDB lineage: Bacteria > Desulfobacterota > Desulfovibrionia > Desulfovibrionales > Desulfovibrionaceae > WRKB01. Next base: position 5,844 of record WRKB01000290.1, read on the forward strand.
CCGTTCGCTATGCCGACGAAGTGGGTACAGAATATCTGCGCAATGCCGTTGAAGAATACTATTATAACATTGTGCTGCCCTTCTCGTCGCAGGTTGTCAACGCGCTGAAGGCGCTCAGCGGACTCGATATTGAAATGCTCGCCCCGGATCACGGTTTGATTTATCGCGGCAAGCAAAGCGTAGATTTTATTCTAGATGCCTACGCCCGCCTGGCCGAACAAAAACCCTGCAGACGCGCGCTGATCATCTATGACAGCATGTGGCATTCTACGGAAAAAATGGCGTATGCCGTGGCGAACGGATTGGAAGAAGCCGGGGTGCCGTCTCGAATCATGTCGATCCAGCGTAACCACCACAGCCAGGTAATGACAGAGCTGTCGCGCTGCGGTGCTGTCCTGGCCGGCTCCCCTACGCATAACAACGGGATTATGCCCGCCATGGCCGCTGTACTCACCTATATGAAGGGTCTGCGCCCGAAAAACCGTGTTGGTGGTGCTTTCGGTTCCTACGGTTGGTCCGGTGAAGGTCCGAAGATTGTTCATGAATGGCTGGAATCCATGGGTATGGAAATGCCTATGCCTTTTGTAAAAACGCAGTGGTCCCCCGGGCATGAAAGCCTTGGTCAGTGCCACGAGCTTGGCAAAGCCGTCGGCCAAGCGCTTATAATCAAGTGTGACGGCTAAAAGGACGCAACTATGGATGATGTTGTTCTGCTTTCCCGCCTGCAATTCGCAGTAGCGGTATTATTCCACTTCATCTTCGTCCCCCTGACGCTCGGGCTTTCCGTGCTTCTGGCATGGATGGAGACGCGCTATGTCACGACAGGAGACGAAGTCTACAAGCGCATGGCGAAATTCTGGGGCAAACTGTTTCTGATCAACTTCACGCTGGGCGTGGTGACCGGTATAACCTTGGAATTTCAATTCGGAACCAACTGGTCGCGCTATTCCACGTATGTGGGCGATATTTTCGGTTCCCTGCTGGCTATTGAGGCCACTGTCGCCTTTTTTCTGGAATCGACCTTCGTGGCGGTCTGGGCTTTCGGCTGGAACCGTTTAGGCAAAAAGACCCATTGTTTTGCTATCTGGATGGTGGCAATCGCCTCTAACTGTTCCGCGCTGTGGATCATTCTTGCCAACGGCTGGATGCAACATCCCGTCGGATATGTGATCCGCAACGGCAGGGCCGAGCTTCAAGATTTCTTCGCCGTGCTCACCAACCCCTACGCTTGGGGCCAGTATGCGCACACCATCCTCTCTGCATGGATGCTCGCGAGTTTCTTTGTACTCGGCATCTCCGCCTGGCATCTGGCACGCAAGAGCAACGGCGATTTCTTCCGCCGCTGTTTCCGCATGGCCGCTCCCTTTGCACTGATCTGCGCGCTGCTCACCGCATTGACCGGGCACCAGCAGGGCATGGCTGTGGCCAAGTATCAGCCTGTCAAACTGTCAGCCATGGAAGCCCAGTGGGAAACGCAGAAGCATGTGCCTGTACATTTGCTGCAAATCCCTGACCGGGCCAACAAAATGAACAGCCTGGAAGCGTTGAGCGTTCCCGGCCTCATGAGCTGGATGGCCTATGGTGATGTCAATGCCGAGATCAAGGGCCTCAAGGCCTTTCCGGAAACCGACTGGCCTCCGGTCAACACCACGTTCTGGTCCTTCCGCGTCATGGTAGCTCTTGGGGTGATCTTCATTCTGTTGGCGGGCGTCGCCTTCCTGCAGCGAAACAAGGAGGAGATCGGGCCAGGAATCGCGCGTGCGTTAGTTTGGGCCATCCCCCTGCCGTATCTGGGCTTGGCCTTTGGTTGGACTGTGGCGGAAGTGGGCAGACAGCCCTGGATAGTCCACGGCCTCATGCGCACGACGGATGCGGTGTCGCCCGTGCCCGCCGGCAATGTCGTCCTGTCTCTCATTGCGTTCATTGTGGTCTACAGCCTGCTGGGGCTTATTGATATTTATCTGCTGCGCAAATACGCCTGTCAGGGGCCGGGGAGGTAACCATGGAAACATATCAGATACTTCAAATCGCCTGGTTCTGCCTCTGGGGACTCTTGTGGGCCGTGTACTTCCTCCTTGACGGCTTTGACTTCGGCCTTGGTACGCTTTTGCCCTTTCTCGGCAAGACGGAAGAGGAGAAGCGCGTTATCTACAACGCCGCCGGTCCATACTGGGACGGCAACGAAGTATGGCTTATCTCCGCGGGGGGCGTGACCTTCGCGGCCTTCCCAAAGGCATATGCTGTAATGTTCAGCGCTCTATACGCGCCCTTGCTCATTTTGCTTTTCACCCTCATCTTCCGGGCCGTGTCTTATGAATTCCGCAGCAAGGAAACCCTGCCCGGCTGGACACAATTGTGGGATACTGTCCAGTTCCTCGGCAACTTTCTGCCCGCTCTGCTGTTCGGCGTAGCCTTCGCCAACCTGTTCAGAGGCATCCCCATTGATCAGTACGGCATATACCACGGCAGCCTGATCGAGCTGCTCAATCCCTATGGGCTGGCCGGCGGCGTATTCTTCGTGCTGATATTCGCCTTGCACGGCGCGTTGTGGCTTTCCCTCAAGTCCGAAGGCGGACTGCACACCAAAGCGGTTGCCGCCGCCATCGGTCTGTGGCCGATCGTACTGATCGTAACGCTGGCCTTTTTGGGGCTTACTGCCTATTATACCAATCTGTACGCCAACTATCTGAAGTATCCCCTCTTGGGCGTGGCACCCTTACTGGCCGTGGTTGGCCTGCTCGGTGTGCGCTGTTGCCTGACGTCCGGCAAGCTGCTGCTTGCTTGGGCAAGTAGTGGGCTGTTCATTATCGGCGTGACCTTCTTCGGCGTGCTGGGCATGTTCCCCGGCATGATCATCTCAAGCATGAATCCGGCCTGGACAGTCACAGCCTTCAACGGCTCTTCCAGTCAGTTGACGCTGACCATCATGCTGGGGGTCGCGCTTGTCTTCGTGCCCATTGTCATCTGCTACCAGTTCTGGATGTACAGGACCTTCGCCGGGCCAGTGACGCACGAACATCTGAAGGACGAACACTCGTATTAAATACTATCAAACCGGCAGGGGGGGCTTCCCCCCTGCCCTCCGGCAGGGGGAGTACTCCCTGCATTGTTTTATTCGATTTCTCAATCAAAATTGCATCCTGCAATTTTGATTGAGAAATCGAATAAGGTCCACAATGAAATGCAAAGTCTGTAAAGAACTCGCTGTCGTGGCGCTTCCCAGCCACCATGCGGGTTTTTGCGCCTCCTGTTATTTGGATTTTTTTTCCCGGCAGGTGGAGCGAGGCATCCGCGGGCAAGGGCTGTTTACACGCGAGGATCGCGTGCTAGTCGCGCTTTCTGGCGGCAAAGACTCGCTTGCCCTCGCTTTGGAACTTAAACGTCAGGACTACCAGATAACAGGCTTATTCATCGATCTTGCTATTCCGGATGCTTCGAACGCGGCCCGGGGCGTTACAGAGCGCTTTTGTGCACATCACGGCATCAAGCTGCTGGTGAAAGATATGGCGGGGGAAGGGCTTGCCGTTCCGTTGGTCCGGGAACGCCTGCGGCGTCCCATCTGCTCTGCCTGCGGCAAAATCAAACGCTACTGGTTCAACCGCACGGCACTGGAGAACGGGTATACTGTGCTTGCCACAGGACACAATCTGGATGACGAGATTGCACGGCTGACCAGCAATACGCTACGCTGGGATCAGTCCTATCTGTCGGATCAGGGTCCATTATTGGAGGGAGAGGACGGCTTTGCGCGCAAGGTGAAACCCTTATGGCGGCTCAGCGAATTTGAAACGGCCAATTATGCCTTTTTGATGAATATCGAATACCACCACACTCCCTGCCCGTACAGTAAAGGCGCGAGTTTCACCATGTATAAACTGCTATGGCAGCAACTCGAAGAGAGCATGCCAGGCCGTAAGCTTGATTTTTATCAGGCTTTTCTGGAGCGAGGGAGACCGAACTTCGCCCAGCGGGAAACAGCCGTTGGAACGAAACTTGCGCCTTGCAGCCGTTGCGGCTATCCTACGTCTGCAGGGCTTTGCGGCGTATGTCGAATTAAGGAAGCGATTAATGGCTGAGGAAATCGAACGGAAATTTCTTCTGCGCAACGAAGACTGGCGTGGCCTTGCGCCAGGCAAAATCTGTGTGCAGGGATATCTGACGGGTAGCGGGGAATGTTGTGTACGTGTCCGTATTGTGGAAAACACAGCCACGCTAACTATCAAAAGCGCGACCCTAGGGGCCAGCCGCAGCGAGTTCGAATATGAAATTCCGCTTGAAGATGCACGGCGGATATTGGCTACACTGACGAGGATGCCGCAGGTGGAAAAGACCCGCTATTCTGTCGAACATAGAGGTTTTTGCTGGGAAATCGATGAATTCCATGGTGAAAATCAAGGACTTACGGTGGCGGAAATTGAGCTTGAGCATGAAGATCAAAACTTTGAAAGGCCAGCCTGGATCGGTGAGGAAATTACGGGCGATCCCCGGTATTACAATGTAAATCTGGCGCGCGTGCCTTACAGTAAATGGTAGCAAGCAGCTGACCACCTGCTCCTGCCGGGATCCTCAAGCCGGATTACTGTCAGACGTCAGAGGAGAACATGTGCTGTTTTCTTCCCTAAAGTCCCTGTGCGTCTTGTTTCCCTTTTTGCCGGAACTGCGCGCCTATAGCCGTCAAGATTTCAAAGCGGATTTTGCTGCCGCCCTGACCGTGGCGGCGGTGAGCATACCGCAGGCCATGGCCTACGCCACGCTGGCCGGAGTGCATCCGAAATACGGCCTGTATGCGTCCATCGCGCCGGTGATTGTGACCGCATTATGGGGCAATTCACGGTATTCGCAGGCCGGTCCCACAAACACCATCTCCATGTTGCTGTTTTCCGCCTGCTCCCAGATAAGCGTGGCAGGCATCCCGCTTTCCGCCATGCCCGAAGAGGCGCGCATGCCGTACATATTCGGCATAGCCATTTTTGCCGGGGCAATTCAGGTGATCATGGGACTTGCGCGTTTCGGCGAACTGGCCGGCTATATTTCGCACGCGGTCATTACCGGCTTCATCACAGGGGCCGCGCTGCTCATCGCCGGCGGAGAGATCAAACATTTTTTGGGCCTGCATTTCGCTTCTCCGGGCGGTTTTTTTCCGCACATTCTGGAATCCGTGCGGCACATCACGCAAACCAACCCCGACAGCGTAGTCTTCGGCGTCTGCGCAATCGCGCTGGTTGTCGCTTTCAAGCAGTATCTGCCGCGCTGGCCGGGTGCGCTCCTGACCTTGGCGATATGCTCGCTGATCGCCGCTCTGACAGACGCCAAAAGCCGCGGCGTGGCAATGGCCGGCGCCATACCCCTGGGTTTGCCGCCCCTATCTCTGCCGCCGATGCCTGATCTCGAACTGATGCGGGCTTTTTTCACGCCTGCCTTGGCCATTGCCATTGTCGGCGCCGTGGAAGCGATCGCCATTGCCAAAAATATGGCCGCCGCGAAGAATCAGGACTTTGACCCCAGCCGGGAGCTTGTGGGGCAGGGGCTCGGCAACGTGAGCGCTGGTTTTTGTTCCGGCATTCCGGGCTGTGCTTCCTTTATCAGGAGTGCCGTGAATTTCTCTTCCGGAGCGCGCAGCCGTTTTGCCGGGGCCTTTGCGGGAATGTTCATGCTCCTCGCCTTGCTTGTGCTTTCCCCGCTCACCGAAAACCTGCCCCTGCCCGCTCTGGCCGGACTGCTTATGGTAGTGGCTTGGAACATGGTCAAAATCGAAGAAATCCGTTTCTGCCTCAAAGCCACCCAGGCGGATCGTCTGGTTTTACTTACAAGCTTGAGCGCGACGTTGCTGCTCGACCTGGAAAAGGCCATTCTGCTGGGGGTGTTTCTCTCCCTTATTTTATTCGTACGTAAATCCTCCCAGGTCATTCTCCAGCGCATCCCGCCGCAACATCCCGTGTTTGTGGATTTCCCCTGGGCCAGAGACTGCCCCAATCTGGCGCTCTTTTTTATGGCCGGGACCTTGTTTTTCGGCGCCATCAACGAACTGGAGCGCCAACTTCGCGCGCATGAGCAACAGTTGCCAAGCGTACTGATACTGCACCTGAACCGGGTATTCTGGATTGATGCCTCCGGAGTACACACGCTGGAGCAGTTCATTGAGCGATGCCTGGCGCGGGGGATTGTGCCGATCCTGGTGCATGACAACAAATCCGTGCGTACAATCCTTGAACGCACGGGGATTCTGGATCATTTGGGTGAAGGGTTTGTGGCTAGCGATCTGCCGGAGGCGCTGGACTCCGCCGGAGTCCTGCTTGCGAAATATTTCTGCCGGAAGCGCGGTAGCGGAATCAGAAAAGAAGGAGCTTGTTCCTGTCATCTCTGCCCGTTGCCGCAACGTGAAGGAAAGGCGTGACCCAAACCGCCCCGGTGACTTTTGCCGCACACGAACCCTGGCTCGCACCACTGGCGGGGTATTCCGATCTGGCTTTTCGTCTGCTCTGCCGCGAAAACGGCGCGGCTGTATGCTGCACGGAA
>WRKB01000291.1 GCA_009778295.1 Betaproteobacteria bacterium
TATCCGCTTTCCCAACAGGCGAACCTGCAAGGTGCCATCAGCGGCCGTGCCCTGTACGAAGGCACGCTGGATCTGACGGAAGCCATGCACTGGATATCCGCCCAACATGATGAACACGCGTCTTGATGCGGATATCAAAGCATTGGGCGCCCAATGCATTTCCAGAGGCATACAATGCGCCGTGGCGGAATCTTGCACGGGAGGACTATTAGGTGCGCATATAACACGCCTGCCCGGCGCATCGCGCTGGTTTGCAGGTGGGGTTATTGCGTATGACAACCATGTTAAAATGCGGCTTTTGGGCGTAGAGCCTAATCTGCTGCACACGCACGGCGCGGTGAGTGAACAAGTGGCGCGGCGCATGGCGCAGGGCGTCTGTACCCTTCTGCATGTTCACGCCGCTCTCTCCATTACCGGCATTGCAGGTCCGGACGGCGGCAGCCCGGAAAAACCCGTGGGACTTACCTGGATCGGCTGTGCGCTACGAGGGGATACGCAAGCGTGGTCTTTTCAATTCCAGGGTTCCCGGGAGCAGGTGCGCCAAGCCGCCTGCGCCGAAGCACTCCGCTGTCTGCTTGCGCAATTTCCATAAGCATGCCCCCCTAAAACGCCGCCACATTCTGCCGCCATCTTCTTGAAAAACGGCGGATTCCCGGGCATAATCCTCCCGGGTGTCTCGTAGCCATGCTTTGAGGAGAGCGACTGATGGGAAAAGTATATATCTGGCTCGCCGTCATGTCCTCGTTGATCGGCATCATGACGTATTTCTTCCTTCAGGAAGGAGGAGGCGAGGACAGGGGACCGCGTTATACGCTGGCATCTTTCCAGCGCCAATGGAAAGTCAACTCTCCTAATTCCAAGGCTCGCCTCAGTACGCTTCAAAAAGCTGAAGATGGCTTCGTCGCCGATTACGGCGATGGGGTGAGCGTACTCATCGTCATGCACAAGGAGGCTGTCACAGGGGCGCGCATCCGCTATGAAGCCGGTCCGGATCAGGGGGCAGGCGGCCCCCGTTTTCTATTGCTTGTCAGTGCGGCCATCAATGTCGGCACCTTCCGCTGGCCTCATGAGCGCATCGAACAGGTGCGGCAGATCTTCAGCTTTATGACCCCCCAGACCAAAAGCTACCGCTATCTCTATACCACCTTCACCCGCACGTATGATCAGACCAGGGGATGGGAATTCGCTCTGGACTATGTTCCGAACAAGACGGAAGAAGACTCCGATACAGCATCGCCGCAGTAGAAATATACTTTCCTCTGAAGAGAAACATGGCAGAATATGTTGAAAAAGGCCGCCAAAACGGCCTCTGCGCGTATTCGGGAAGCTTTTGACGGAGAGGCGGAACGTCTTGGCCTGAAAACGGAATGGGATGTATGAATTGAATATGGACAAGGAAGTCGTAACTCCACATAAACGGCGTCAAAACGACTTTCTGCCGCTCCTTTTTGGCGCATTGTTTGCATTACGTCCGGCATGGATATCTACCATTTCAATCCCGAGCATATCCTCAGCCTGATGCTGACGCTCATGCGCATCAGCATCGTGCTGTTTCTCATGCCGGTTTTCAACACCAATTCATTACCCATGCAGGTGAAAGCTTCCATCAGCCTGGTGCTGACCCTGGCGCTGTGGCCCCATGTCGCCCTAGCCGGTACGGATATGCCTCCCCACCCGCTCTCCCTAGGTTTGATGTTCCTTGGTGAACTTCTCCTGGGACTTATCATGGGCATGGTGGTGCAATTTTTATTCGTCGGCATTCAGAGCGGCGGAGAACTCCTTGGCTTTCAAATGGGTTTTACCATGGTGAATGTCGCAGATCCTCTCTCCGGCATCCAAAATGGCGCAGCCGCGTATTTTTTGTGGATGGTGTCCATGCTCACCTTTTTGGCTCTTGACGGGCATTTATTCATGATCAAAGCCCTGGCGGACAGTTTCCGCCTTGTGCCGGCGGGCGGCCTGCTTTTAGGGGACATCCTGATACGCCAGGTTTTTGACCTTTCGACACAGCTCTTCGTTATTGCCGTCAAAGTGGCGGCACCTGTGATGGTGGCGCTTTTTCTCACGGAACTCGCCCTTGGCCTGATGAACAGGGCTGCCCCGCAGATGCAGGTCATGCTCATCGGCTTCCCCCTCAAAATTGCCGCCGGATTCTTCTTTTTAGGGCTGTTGCTGGTTATCCTTTCCTCACAGATCGAACAGTTCGTGCTTGGTATGAATCCCATGTTCCTCAACCTACTCAAGGCAGGCAGCCCTTTGTTCCACAATATTGCTCCATAGACCACAGTCAGGTTGCCGGCACAAATCTGGCATACTCTTGCGAAACTGCCCCCGGACATTCAACAGGGAACAACCATGTTCGGAAAACAACAAGACCCCAGCAAAACAGAAAAAGCAACCGCAAAACGCCGCAAAAAGCAGCGCGAAGAGGGAAATGTTCCCAAATCACAGGAAGCAACCAAAGCCGTAAGTCTGGCCGCCGGACTCATCGGCCTGTATGTCTGGATTGGCTCTATTTCAAATGAATTCAAAGTGTTGTATAGATATTTTTTTCAGCATGCCTCGGAGTATATCATCACCGAGCAAAGCGTCATGGATATGGCGTTCTGGGTTTCCGGCCTGCTGGCCAAAATTCTTCTCCCCTTCCTGCTTTTTATCGCCGTCATTGTCTACCTCACGATCCGCCTCCAGGTGGGCAAACTTTGGACCACAAAGGTGTTCAAGTTCAAACTGATGCGATTCAATCTGCTCAATGGGCTGAAAAATATTTTTGCCTCGCCGCAATCGCTGCTGCGCCTGCTTAAAAGCATCATCATGATATTCATCATCGCCATTGTGCCCTATGTGGTGATCAAGCGGGAGTTCCCCGGCTTCCTCAACATGTATTACACAACCGCTGAAGGCGTTGCATCCTATATGCTTGTCACAGGCTTCTGGATGGTAGCCTATACGCTAGTGCCCATATTTGCCGTGGCTGCCTTCGACCTGTGGCAATCGCGCTATGCCTATGAGGAAGGCATCAAAATGACCAAAGAAGAAATCAAGGATGAACGCAAGCAGCAGGAAGGGGACCCGGTCATCAAACAGAAGCAGCGACAGAAGATGATGGCCTTTGTTGCCAAGCGCATGCTGCAGGATGTGAAGAAGGCTGATGTCGTCATCACCAACCCCACACACTATGCAGTCGCGCTGTATTATAATCCTGCCGAAGCTTCCGCGCCTGTCGTCGTGGCCAAGGGACTCAATCATCTGGCTGAAAAAATCAAAGCCATCGCCCGTGAAAACAATGTGCCAATCCGCGAAAACAAACCCTTGGCACAAGCTTTGTATAAGACAGTGGAAATCGGGGACATGATCCCCGAGGAACTTTTCAAAGCGGTCGCCTCCATACTGGCAAGCATCTGGAGACTCAAGAACAAAATGCCCGGCAGATAAGAGAAAAAAGGCCGGAGGATTCTCAGGCCCCTTCCGTATAAGACACACGCCGGAGAAATGACGGAGCGTCAATACCATGGCTGCAACTGCCCCAAAACTTGATTATGCGCGATTTTCCAGGCAGGGCGAAGTTATGCTCGCCGCGGGGGTGGTGACCATCCTGTTTGTGATGTTGGTGCCTCTTCCCACCTTCCTGCTGGATATCATGCTTTGCGTAAGCATCACCTCCGCACTGCTCGTACTTATGACCGCCATGTTTATGACCTCGCCCCTGGAATTTTCGATCTTTCCTTCCTTACTGCTTGTCACCACCTTGTTGCGTCTTGCGCTCAACGTGGCCTCCACACGGCTGATCCTGCTGAACGGCGATGCGGGAACCAGCGCGGCGGGTGAAGTTATCCGCGCCTTCGGCGAATTCGTCGTGGGCGGAAGTTACGTTGTAGGCGCCGTTATCTTTATGATCCTTTTTATCCTGAACAAAACCGTCATCACCGCCGGTACGACGCGTATCGCCGAAGTGGCAGCCCGCTTCACGCTTGATGCCATGCCCGGCAAACAGATGGCCATTGAGGCCGACCTCAACTCCGGCCTGATCAATGAAGAGGAGGCCACGGCACAACGTAAGGCTTTGCGCAAGGAAGCGGATTTTTATGGCGCTATGGACGGCGCCTGTAAATTTGTTTCTGGAGATGTCAACGCCGGGATGCTGATCACTTTGGTAAACCTCATCGGCGGCATCATTATCGGCGTAGTGCAGAAGGACATGGCCTGGGAAACGGCTCTGACCACCTATTCATTGCTGACGATCGGCGACGGTCTGGTAGCCACCATTCCTTCAATCATCGTTTCCACCGCCACAGGCATCCTGGTATCGCGCGCCGCCTCTGAAGCAAAAATGGGCGAAGAATTCCTGGCCCAGCTTACGTACAACAAGCGGGCGCTCCAAGTCGTCAGCAGCGTGCTCATTGTCTTTGCCATGGTACCCGGCCTCCCAACACTCCCCTTCCTGACCCTGTCTGTGGTCACATTCCTGGTAGCCCGCTACGTCAGTCCACAAGACGATATGGAAGAAGACGGCATGGCCGGCAAAAAAGGTTCGAAAAAATCCGGCAGACTTAATGAACCTGCTGAAACTCCTGAAGAGGTTCAGGAACTTCTGCCCCTTGATATGCTGGAACTGGAAGTCGGTTATGGACTTATCCCCCTAGTGGATGAAAATCAAAACGGCAACCTGCTTTCGCGTATCCGTTCCATTCGTCGCCAATTTGCCCTGGATATGGGGGTCGTCATCCCTTCACTGCACCTGCGCGACAACTTGCAGCTCAAACCCGGGCAATATGCCCTGCTTATCAAAGGCAATCAGGTGGCTGCGGCCGAAATACTGGTTGATCACTTCCTGGCCATGGATCCCGGCAACGTCAACAAGCCTATTGCCGGAGTAGAAACCCGGGAGCCGGCTTTCAACCTGCCCGCTCTCTGGATTCCCGAAAGTCAGCGTGAGGAAGCCATGATGTCCGGCTATACCGTGGTTGATCCCGCAACGGTCATCGCTACCCACTTGACAGAAGTATTTCGCCGTCATTTGGGAGATTTTCTGGATCGACAGGCAGTGCAGGGACTTTTGGACACGCTGGCCAAAAATTCCCCCAAGGTGGTGGAAGACTTGACGCCCAACACACTCGGACTTGGCATTATTCAGAAAGTCTTGCAGAATATGGTGCGTGAGCAGGTTTCCATACGCGATATGCTGACTATCGTAGAAACCCTTGCCGATTTCGGCGGCGCTGTGAAACATGCGGATATCCTGACGGAATACGTACGCGAACGTCTTGCCAGATCTATCGTAAGGCCGTACATGGACAGTGAAGGGGCGCTGCCCGTCATCACACTGGATCCGGTGGCGGAAAAGACTCTCCAGGAAGGTATCCGCCAGACGGATGGAGGAGCCTTTCTTTCCCTGCATCCCGCAACGGCGCAAAAACTTATTCAGAGCATCAGCAAAACTGTGGAGGCCGCCGTTGTGACAGATGGACAGCCTGTTGTGCTGGCATCGCCCGTGGTGCGTCCGCATCTGTCGCAATTGGTCACGCGTTTTCTACCCAATGTGGCCGTGATTTCTCAGGCGGAAATACCGCCGGATACACGTTTGCAGGCTATCGGCGCGGCAGGAATTGATTAGTTAGGCCTTTACGAAGTATATGGTACTGGCAGATCGCACATGATGGATGCGTACAGCCAACTAAAAGAGTCTCCCATGCAGGTCAAAAATTTTACAGGCACAAGCACCCAGGAAGTGCTGGCACGGATCAAGGCCGAATTGGGCCCCGACGCGGTTATTCTCAGCAATCGCAGCTTCAGGAAAGGCGGCCTGCGTTGCCATGAAGTCACCGCAGGCATTGAGCGCCCCGGCGGGATCCAGGACGAAACAGATCACGCCATCCCGCCGGGCTGGGTTGACTGGCATAAGGACTGGATGCAGATCAAAAACCACATCTACGCATTGATGAAGCCCGCGTTGAACCTGGATCAACTCAGCCCCAGGCAACGCGTCGCCTTGGAATATCTCCAGCGGGAAGGTGTCGACGACGAGGTTTTGCTTGAATTGTACCATAAGCTTGTCGCAAAGCCCGGCCTTTCCGTTCTTGAGCCTCTGGACGCCATGATGCCGGTGCGCCCGTGGTCTCGGAGGGCATGGCAAGAGCAGGTACATATCCTGGCTGGTCCCTTCGGCGGCGGCAAAAGCGCAAGCGCCTTGCGCATGGCGCTGCTCCTGCACGAGGAAGATCCGGAATTGAAAATTGCCTTTGTCAATGTCGACTGTGTCCGCGGCACTGGTCGCCTTGTACTCAGACACTGGGCCGAGCTTTCCAACTTCGCTTATTACGAAGCCCCGGATGCTTCAAGCATGCGCAAAGCCTTGAGCGACTGCGCGGACACCGACTATGTATTTGTAGATATGCCGGGTTTGGAGCGTTCGGCTACGCTCATGCAACAACTCTCGGCTCTGGGTATCGATTCCATCGGTGCCGCTACGCATCTTGCCCTGCCGCCGCACTGCGCGCCCCTACAGACAACCACTTTTCTAACGCGTTACAAGGGCACGGAAAACAGCAGCCTGGTCTGGACCAAGCTGGACGAGACGGTCAGCTACGGCGCCATGCTGAATGTGAGCCATATGTCCGGATTGCCTGTCTCAGCTCTTTCGTATGGCCCAGGTCTGCGTGGCACTCTGGGTACCGCACAGTCTTCCCTGATCTGGCGTCTGATTTTCAAGCGTCAGCTTCCGGGCGAAAATGCTCCCATCCCCGGAATGTCTTAAGAATTCGGAGTCCGTTATGACTACTCTTCCCCTTGTTTTTTCGGTTACCTCAGGTAAAGGCGGCGTGGGTAAAACCAGTATTGCCGTAAATCTGGCCCTTTGCCTCGTCAAGGCCGGCAAGCACGTACTGCTGCTGGACGCAGATCTCGGGCTTGCCAATGTGGATGTACTGCTGGGACTGACTCCGCAGAAGAACCTCTTCCATCTTTTTCATGAAGAGGTGATACTTTCCGATATTCTGTTCCCCACTCCGTATGGATTTTCCATTTTGCCTGCTTCCTCGGGGATGAGTAAAATGCTCACGCTGAATACCGGACAAAAACTGGAATTGCTTGAGGCGATGGATGATCTGGAAAATACTATTGACTGCATGATTGTGGATACGGGCGCAGGCATCAGCGACAATGTACTGTATTTCAATCTGGCTGCCCAGTACCGCCTGGTGGTTTTAACGCCGGAACCCACCTCGCTTACCGATGCGTATGCTCTGATCAAAGTGCTCAAACTCAACCATGGAGTAGAGCATTTCAAAGTGATTGTGAATATGGCACCGGATGTGCGAGTGGCAAAAGATATGTTCTTACGCCTGCATCTGGCATGTGATCATTTTTTGAGTGGAGTCTCCCTGGATTTTGTCGGATCAATCCCCCGTGATCTGGCCATGCGCAAAGCCGTCGTCGATCAGCTTCCCATATGCCACACCACGCCGGGAGGTCCGGCCTGTCACGCGTTACAGGCAATAAGCAAAACCATTCAGACTTGGGATGTGCCGGAGAATCTCGATGGTAACATTAAATTTTTCTGGAAAAAACTCCTCTTCCACAACTGACGGCAACTGTAACATGCAGCACCCACAAGGAATACAGACATGAGCGCAAGCCCATGGGAAAGGCTGGAAACAGGTGCAACCGCCTGGGAAGATTTTGCTCCAATCGATCAAGAACGTATCGTACGCCATTACGCGCCCAAAATACGTTTTCTCGCCCTGCGCCTGAAGGCCAAACTTTCACGCGCTGCGGAACTCGGGGAACTGATCAGTGCCGGCACACTCGGACTTATGGAAGCACTCGGCAAATTCCAACCAAAACTCGGCATCCGCTTTGAAACTTACGCTGAGAATCGCATCCGGGGCGCGATGCTGGACGAATTGCGCAGGCTCGACTGGTTCCCTCGCTCACTACGCCAGCGTGTACGCCAATTGGATGGCCTTATGCGTAATTTTGAACAGCAACACGGACGAGCGCCTACTGAAGAAGAACTGCAGCATGCAAGCGGCCTCGACCTGAAAGATATCCGACAGGGCTTGGAGGCTCTGCAAAACCAATTCTGCCTGCCCCTGGATGCAATCCAGGAGACCCTCCCGCATGAGTCCGGTATTGTTTCCGAGGGAGAACCGTTCCAAAATGCCGCTACGCAAGAAATGGTATCTCGCGTGGCGAGGCTGATCGATACATTGACACCCCGGGAAAAATTGGTATTATCCCTATATTATAGTGATGAATTAAATATGCGCGAAACAGCCGAAGTCATGGGTATCACGGAAGGCCGCGTTTCGCAGCTGCACACTCAAGCCCTTTGTCGTTTGCGGCGAGGATTTCAGCAACAATACGGCATCAGCGAGACATAACGCAGTGGTGCGTTTCCAACGCATTGACTGTTTTGAAAAAGTAGGTAAAAATAGTATAGAAATTTTCTAATATAACCTTGTCAGAACGAGAACCTGAGCCTAGAGGTGAGCTATGGCTTACAATCCGAATATGCGCGTCCTGGTTGTTGACGATTTTTCCACCATGCGGCGCATAGTCAAGAATATTCTGCGCCAGCTCGGCTTCAACAATGTAGTGGAAGCGGATGATGGCACGACCGCCTGGGAAATCCTGAATAGGGAAAAAATCGAATTTATCGTTTCCGACTGGAATATGCCGCAGATGACGGGCATAGAACTTCTGCGCCGGGTGCGCGCCAGTGAGCTGCATGCCAATACGCCATTTCTCATGGTCACTGCGGAAGCGCAACAGGAAAACATCATTGAAGCGGTACAGGCCAAAGTTTCCAATTATATTGTTAAGCCGTTCACCGCAGAAACCATGAAACAGAAGATCGACAAAATATTCCCTTAACCCCTTTGGAGTCTTGTCGTTCCTTTCCGGATCGGCTGCCCGCGCAATGGCTGAACAGCCTTGCCGGAGCATTCTTACTTTGAAAATGCTCTGGCGGCTGCGCAGGAGACACGCCCGCAAGCGAACAGCGAAGCGTGCCTTGCGCGCAAGACGCTTTGGCTTGCGCCTCTCTTGGGAAGGAGTGCCTTTTCATGCTTTTTCAAACCATTCCATGTGCAAACTCAAAGGGACATTGCTCTCATGTTTGCGGGCTGGATATGCTGTTAGGAAAGGGACACGGAGGAGCGCTTCGTGAACTCTGAATCCACTGACGCCAAGCTTGCGTCTGACGCCATCGAAATTACCACCGGCTCTTCCGCAGAGCTTCCCAAGGTTCAACTGGATATCGACGATGCGCCTTTTTTACGGGAGCCTAAATCGGAAGAGCCGCTCCCGGCGCCTCGAGCCGACAATGTTGACGCCCCCCTGGAAGTTCCTGCCCCGCCTGGGGACGACAAAGCCGCAAGCAAAAAGAAAAAACTCGTCGCTATCGGCGTTGCGGCTCTCGTACTGCTGCTTGCCGGTGGAGGTGCTTCGCTGTGGTGGTTTGTGTTGCGTACACCGCCTCCTCCTCCGCCTGAACCTCAAGTAGTGGTTGTTCCGTCAACCCCCAAAGACAGTACTCCGGCGGATTTTCTCATCCCCATTGCTCCTTTTTGGCTGGAACTGCCGGGTGATACTCCGCGTGACAAAGATAAAATTTTTTTCCTCGTCTGCAAATTTACCGCTGTCTCCAAATCTGAGGCTGTAATCCAAGAGGCGCAAAATAAAGTTATCGTCATCCGTGACGCGCTGTATTTTTACCTGAAAAATAAAAGCTACGATTTTTTGACGGATCCCGGCAATACGCAGACCATCAAAAATGACCTCATCTCCGTCCTCAACGGGTACCTGACCGGAGGCAAGGTGGATGACGTACTTTTTGAACGCTATCTTACCAAGTAGGCAACTTGGCGTATATTTTGCTTAGAGCAGTTTATCTTTGAAAAAATATTTCTGCTCTGCGCGGAAAATGCAGAATATTTTCCGCTTCCACTAACAATGTGTGTGCATATGTTCTGAAATAGGGAGCTGCGATGAACACCATCCATCCAACAGTCGCCCTTCTTTACGCCCAGACCAATCTGGCAGCAAAATTCGCGAACGAGACCGCTGCCGCCCTCGCTACACAGCCGGAAATGTCCAAACTGCTTGCGGCGGAAATGGCGCAGCATGAAAAGCGGCAAGTTCAGGAAACACAAAAAGGAGATCCTTCGGGGAAACTGGCGGGCGATGGATCTTCCGGATACGGCCATAAGCGGTTTGGCAGCAGACGGCGACAGCGTGCCCATCCTCCACCTGAAGAAGAGGAAGTCCGCGCATCAGCAGATGTTCTGCTTGGTAATCTCTTGAACCTTAAAATATAGTATGCAATTCTACTTGAAGTCAAAATTGCAGGACGCAGTTTTGATTGAAAAATAGAACAAGGACCCCGCGCATGTTTTCATTTTGGATGATCGTCTTTTTCACGCTGGCGGAAATGGCGCTTTTGGGCGCAGTGCTTTTTTTCTTCGTCCGCCTCAAGCGTTCTGAAAATTTGCTTACCGAGCTTCAGGCCAACCAGGAAAAATTGCTGTTGCGTCTGCATCAAAATGCTGAACTGGAGCAAGAACTTGTAGCAACATTTGCCCAGCGCCAAGTGGAACTCCGCACGCTGGATCAGCGATTGGAAGACCGCGCTGAGACCTTGCGCCGCCTGTTGGAGCAGGCTGAAGGTATCGTGCGTTCTCCCCAGTTTCTGCGCGAGCTTATCCTTAATGGTCGTAAAAAAGGCCTGAACGCACAGAAAATAGCCCTTTCAGCCGGCCTCTCGGTGGATGAGGTGGAACTTATCCTCGCCCAGGAGCAACACCGCGAGCGCAGCTAGCTCCCGGCTATTTCTACCTTCGCGGCAAACGCGGTACACATTTATGAAAACCCGCGCGCGCCGTACATCAATCATACATGTGCTCACAAGTTGACGTGTTCCATGTTGTCGTATTCTATACTTGACTTCGATTTCAAAAGAGTCTAACGCATTTCGTCTTTGCACAATGCCCTGTCCACGGTCATTGGGGATACCAGAATGTTCGAGAGCCTGACTGACAGATTATCCGGTGTCTTCCGCGCTTTTGGCGGAAAGAAGCTTTCCGGAGAAAACATCCAGGAAGCCTTACGAGAGGTACGGCTTGCATTGCTGGAAGCCGATGTCAATTACAAGGTTGTCAAAGAGTTCGTGGAACGCGTGCGTGAAGCCTGCCTGGGACAGGAAGTGAGCAAGGGAATTAACCCCGCGCAACAGGTGGTTAAGATTGTGCATGACGAGCTTGTGGTTCTGCTCGGCGGCGAACAGACTACACTTGACTTGCGTGGCAGGCAGCCCGGCGTGATCATGATGGTGGGACTGCAAGGATCCGGAAAGACAACGTCCGCCGGGAAAATCGCCAACCTGCTGCGTAAGCGGCAGATGCGCCCCTATCTGGTCCCCGCAGATGTGTACCGCCCAGCGGCCATCGAACAATTGCGCACCCTTGCCAGACAGATCGACATGCCTTGTTTCCCTTCCAGCGCGGACATGAAGCCGGTGGACATCTGTCGTCTGGCTCTTGAGGACGCCCGGACTCAACAAGCCACCGTGGTGCTGTTGGATACGGCTGGCCGTCTGCATGTCGATGAAATACTTATGCAGGAACTGACGGATATCAAAGATGCTGTCAAACCACAGGAGATTCTGTTTGTTGCAGACGCCATGACTGGACAGGATGCGGTGACTGTCGCCGAAAGCTTCAATGTCCGGCTTGGCATCACCGGAGTGGTGCTTACCAAAATGGATGGCGATGCGCGCGGAGGAGCTGCTCTTTCCATCAAAACCGTCACGGGCGCGCCGGTTAAATATGTGGGGATAGGCGAAAAACTTTCCGATCTGGAGGTCTTCCACCCGGATCGCGTGGCTGGGCGTATCCTGGGGATGGGGGATGTTCTCACTCTCATCGAAAAGGCACAAACGACCGCCACGCAGGCAGAAGCTGAAGAACTGGCCCGCAAGATGCAAAAAGCCCAGTTCACTCTGGAGGATTTTCGCACCCAGATGCGCCGAATCAAGCAAATGGGATCTCTGGAATCCATTCTGAAGATGATTCCCGGCATGGGGGCGTTGCGAGACAAACTGGCACAGGCTAGCCCGCCGGAAAAAGAACTGGAGCGTACGGAAGCGATCATCAACTCCATGACCATGCAGGAGCGGAACAATCCCGATATATTGAATGGAAGCCGTCGGGCGCGTATTGCCAAAGGTTCCGGTACGACGGTACAGGATGTGAACAAGCTGTTGCGCGGTTTTGAGCAGATGCGCCAGATGATGAAGGGAATGATGGGCGGCAAGATACCCAGGGGCGGCCATATTCCGCGTGGCATGCCTGGAATGGGAATGCCCGGAATGGGCGGTATGCTTGGCATGCCGGGGATAGGAGCGCCGGGAAGCGGCAGTGGACGTGGAGGGGCGACCACAAAAAAGCGAAAAAAACGCGAAAAACAGAAACGGAAAAAGAAAA
>WRKB01000292.1 GCA_009778295.1 Betaproteobacteria bacterium
CTTTGAGGGCCTGTATTTCCCCGAAGATGAGATACTCGCTGCTCTTGAATCCCGCCTGCCCGCGCAGGCGCGGGGCAAGATGGACGTCCTCGATCTGGAAGGCTGGAAACTGCGCCGCTATACCCGCGAAAACGGCGCCTTCCATCTGTCCGGCCGGGAATTAAACCAGGTGCTGGCCTACTCCGGGCATTAGCGCTGTTGCTTTGCAATGTAAAACTGCTCTCAGGCTTGAGGCCGGGGCAAAAATTCTGTAGGCTTGCGCAACACACTCCCTCCCATATGGTATGGGGTGGGACCCATGGATTTTTATAAGGAGATGCCATGAAAAAATGTATTCTCGCCCTGCTGCTAGTGTTCGCATTTTCTGTCCCGGCCTTTGCCAAAAGCTATATCAACGGCATCGACGCCAATTACCCGCCTTTTGCCTATATTGATGAAAAAAGCGGCAACCCTGCCGGCTTTGACGTGGAATCCATGGATTGGATCGCCAACACCATGGGTTTTACAATCAAGCATATGCCCATCGAATGGGACGCCATCATTCCTACCCTGCTCGCCAAAAAAATTGACATGGTCTGTTCCGGTATGACCATCACCCCGGAACGCGCGACGCAAGTCGCCTTCTCCAAGCCCTATTGGAAGGTGTACAATGTTTTCGTGACCAAAAAAGAATCCGATCTTACCGTGGCCGCTCTCCTGACCCAGAAGCTCAAACTCGGCGGGCAGCGCGGTACAAATGAAGCCGAAAAACTCGACAAAGATCAAAAGGAGAAAAATCTGCGCTATGAAGTGCGCCTGTATGACTCCGCCCCCCTGATGATCGAGGACGTGCTTAATGGCCGCATCGATGCCGCGCTGATGGATTCCCTGCCTGCGCTGGATTCCATCTCCAAGGGTAAGCCGGTCAAAATCGCTGGTACCCACGGAGACCCCGTACTTTTTGGCGTGGCGTTTCGCAAGGACGATACGGAACTGCAAAAACTGGTCAACGAAGGCTACAAGAAGCTGATGGCAGATCCGTTCTGGAAGCAACTACAGCAAAAATATGATGTGAAGCCTCTGGAATAGGCCTCAGCAAGCTCAATACTGTGGCAAGCTCGAACAACTGCCATACGGGGGGCGGGTGCAGCATCTGATCGTTGTATGGAACGCATCCCCCTATATCTTCGGCGGAAGCTGCGTTACGGTCGGCATTGTCGTTCTGGCGTTGGCTCTCGGCCTTATGCTGGGCGTCCCCCTCGCCTTGGCCCAAGTGTACGGCGGCGTACTCGCACGTCGTTGCGCCGGGCTGTATGTATGGTTCTTCCGGGGAGTTCCCATTCTGGTGCAGCTTTTTCTGTTTTATTTCGGCTTATTTTCTTCCCTGGATTTGCCGATCAACGCCTTTTTCTCCTCCTGTATCGTACTGGGGTTGACCAGTGCGGCGTATCAGTCGCAAATTTTCCGGGGCGCCATTCTCTCCCTGCCGTCCGGGCAATTCAAGGCCGGACGCGCCTTGGGCATGAGCGATGCATGTTCCGTGCGCTGCATCATCCTCCCCCAAGCTTTGCGACTCTCCCTGCCGGGTTGGGCCAACGAATTTTCCATCCTGCTCAAGGATTCGGCCATTTGTTTCGTACTCGGCACGCAAGAAATAATGGCCCGTACCCATTTTGTGGCCTCGCGCACGCATGAACACCTCGCGCTCTTTATGCTCGCGGGGCTGCTCTATTTTTTGATTACGTTGGCGGGACTGACCTTGCTGCGCCGCCTTGAAAACGCCCTGAGCACACCCGGCTATGCCGCCGGAGGAACCGGCGCCCAATGATGGAAACTCCTGTCCTGTGCATAGAAAACATCACCCTGACTCTCGGCGGCAGAAAAATCCTCGATCAGGTCTGTCTGGACATCCAGCGCGGGGAACTCAAGGTACTCATCGGGCCTTCCGGGGCCGGCAAAAGCTCCTTACTCCAATGTATCAATCATCTCGTCAGACCCGACAGTGGCATCATCAGGCTTGAAGGCGAAAAGCTGGATGCCGCGAACACGCGCGCGCTCTGCTCCTTCCGTACCCATGTCGGCATGATATTTCAGGATTTCAACCTGTTTGACCACTTAAGCGCCGAAGAAAACGTCGCCATTGCCCTGCGCAAGGTGCGGGGATTTCCACGCCGCGCCGCCCTGGATCGCGCGCTTGAAGAGCTTGGGCGCGTTGGCCTTGCCCGCTATGCGGCGCTATATCCCGCTCAGCTCTCGGGAGGGCAGAAACAGCGCGTGGCTATAGCTCGCGCCTTGGCCATGGATCCCAAAGTCATCCTGCTTGACGAACCGACTTCCGCCCTGGACCCAGAACTGGTCGGCGAAGTACTCGCCGTCATTCGTGAACTTGCCAAGGCTGGCATGACCATGCTGATGGCCACTCACCAAATGGACTTCGCACGGGCTTTGGCCAATGAAATTTTGTTCATGGAACACGGCGTGATCGTCGAACGCGGCACGCCGGAAGAACTGCTCCGGCCTGATGCCGTGACCAGGACACGAGATTTTTGCGCCAAGCTGGTCGTATAGCGTAATTTTTCCATCAGGCTGCGTTATATTTGATGGGAAATTGAATACACAGCGGTATGCCGCGCCGAAGCCGGTAATACCATGAAAATGAGGCCCGGATGACCCTGTTTGGCAATGAATTTCTCCTGAACGAGCTGCTGCCTACCTTGAACAAGGGGCTGTGGATTTCTCTCATGCTGATAGTGCCTTCAGCCGTGCTGGGCTTTCTGGCCGGGGTCTTTCTCGGCGTGATCCGCGTATTCGGGACCCGACGCACCCGCTGGGCCGGCGATGCGTATACGGCGATCTTCCGGGGAGTGCCCCTGGCGATTCAACTGATGCTCATCTATTTCGGACTGCCTAATCTGGGCATTTCGCTGGATCCGTATCCGGCCGCGGTATGCTCTTTTACCCTGTGCAGCGCGGCGTATCATTCGGAATACATCCGAGGCAGTCTGCTCGCTATCCGCCAAGGCCAGATGAAGGCCGCCCTAGCCCTGGGATTCAACACTCCCCAAGCGGCACTCTGGATCATCGTGCCACAGGCAGCACGCCTGGCTCTGCCCGGCTGCGGCAATGAAATCATTTACCTCATCAAATACTCCTCGCTGGCCTATCTGGTGACCTGCATGGAACTTACCGGCCAAGGGAAACTCCTGGCAGCGCTGTATTTCCGTTTCACCGAAGTTTTTCTCGGCGTTGGCCTGTATTATCTGACCCTGGTCACCCTGACGGGCTGGCTGCTACGCAGGCTTGAACAGAAACTCCGCATTCCCGGCTTTGGTCTGGAGGTATAGGCATGCAAAAAAAGCGGCTCATCATAGGCGTCAGCGGTGCAAGCGGACTGCCCGTGGCCGTCGTGCTGCTGGAAGCAATGCGGCTGTTTCCGGCCTGGGAAACGCACCTGATCCTTTCCAAAGGCGCCGAGCGAACCCTGGCCTGCGAAACAGACCTGACTCCTGACGCCATGCGTGCGTTGGCGGGACACAGCCATGACCCCGAAGACAGCGGCGCATCCGTGGCCAGCGGAACCTTCCAAGCGGAGGGGATGGCCATCGTGCCGTGCAGCATGAAGAGCCTTGCCGGCATCGCCTGCGGCTACGCGGACAACCTGCTGCTGCGCGCTGCCGACGTGTGTCTGAAGGAACGCCGTCCTCTGGTGCTGGCGGTACGCGAAACGCCCCTGCACGTTGTGCATCTGACGAATATGCGGCGTCTTGCCGGGATGGGGACTGTCATCATGCCCCTGATGATGAATTTTTATTCTCACCCCAGTTGTATTGAAGATATGACGCGGCATATGGCGGGAAAAATTCTGGATGTCTTCGGACTGGAGATGCCGGGCTTTCGGCGTTGGGGCAACGATGTGTCATCCCAATAACACATTTTTACGGCGTACGCTTTCGGAGCATCCATGTCCGATACTATCCGGATCATAGAAGTCAAAAACGACGGGCAGATGCGTGTGTTCCTGGATTTGCCGCACGGTGTGCATCGCGAGCATCCGCTCTGGGTGCCGCCGCTCAAGTCGCAGGAGCGGGATCTGCTCACGCCGGGCAGACATCCTTTCTGGGACAATGCAGAAGGCAAGCTCTTCCTTGCCCTGCGGAGCGACACACCTGTGGGACGCATCGCCGCCTTCCGGGATCATAAGGCGAACGCCTACGCGGGGCGAGCCATCGGAGCCTGGGGATTTTTTGAATGTCTCAATGATATGCCCGCAGCGCACGCGCTGTTTGATGCCGTATACGACTGGCATCTAGCCGGGAACGCGCAGTTTCTACGCGGCCCTCTTAATCCCTCCACCAATTATACTTGCGCCATGCTTGTTTCCGGATTCGACAAGGCACCCAGCATCATGATGCCCTGGAATCCCCCGTATTATCCCCTCCTGGCGGAATCCTGGCATATGCGCAAGGAACAGGACCTGTTCGCCTATATGTTCACGCGCAGCGTCATGAACACTTCGGACATGGTCAGCAAAGAGCTCGCTTTGGTGAAAGAGCGCGGCGAGTTCAACGTCCGTCTCTCCTCCAAGGCTACGTTAAAGGCCGATATCGCTTTGATGCTTGATATCTATAGCGCAAGCTGGGCCGACAACTGGGCATTTTGCCCGATCTCCGAGGCGGAAGTGGCGCGCCATATCGCGGAGCTCCAGAGTCTGCTCGACCCCGAACTCTTCGCGCTCTTTTACCACAACGGCGAACCGGCCGGAGGCATGCTGGCCCTGCCCAACTTCAATCCGCTGCTCAAGGCGTTGAACGGTTCGTTCGGAATCGGCACTCCCTGGCATGTGCTGCGCACCCGCAGCGAAGTCGCCAAGGGCTACCGCCTGTTGCTGTTCGGGGTAAAACCGCAGTACCGCATGATAGGTCTGCCGCTTCTAGTGCTGGATGTCATGTTCGACTGTGCGCGCAAGCGACCCGGCCTGCAATGGGTGGAAGGTTCCTGGTCGCTGGAGGACAATGACCAGATCAACCAGCTCATTGAAGATTTCGGCGGTGTGTTGGACAAGCGTTACCGCATCTACCGCCGGGAGATGACGCGTGCCTGACACCATGCCGCAACGCATCCTGCTTACCGGAGGCACAGGCTTTGTGGGGAGCCACCTGGCGCAACAGCTTGCCGGACAAACAGAACTTTCCTGCATGGTTCGCGCCACATCGTATACTGCTCACCTGCCGCCCGGTACACACATCTTTCAGGCGGACATCGCCAGAGGGAGGGGTATCGACGCCGCGATGGAAGGGCAGGATTGCCTTATCCATCTGGCGGCCACCCTATTTTCCACCTCCTGGCAGAACTATCTGAACGGCACCGTCCTGCTGGCGGCCCAACTCGGCCGCGCGGCGCGGCGTGCCGGAATCAAACGGATCGTGATAGTTTCGAGTTTGGCGGCCACAGGCCCCAGCGCCCAAAGCCCCGGCGTGACGGATGATACCCCCCCGGCGCCTGTTTCTGCCTATGGCTGGTCAAAATACATGGCGGAACTGGCCTTTGCCCGGGAATCCGACTCCCCGGCCCGCCTTGTCGTCCTGCGCCCTCCTATCATCTATGGGACGGGGGACAGGGGGCTGCTGCCATATTTCAAAGCCGCGAAAATCGGCCTCATCACAGTGCCCGGCAGAGCTTTTCCCGTCTCCGCCGTACATATCCGGGATGCGGTGCAGGGCATTTTATGCTGCCTCAAACCCGAAGCCCGGGGCGTCTACCACATCAATGACGGCATGGAACATACCATGGCCTCTTTGGGGCTTGCCATGACCGCCGTTTTTGGCCGCAAGGCGCTGGTACTGCGCATGCCGCGCCCCTTGTTAGCCGCCTCGGCCGCACTGGCGGATATCGCCGCACGCTTCGGCCTGTCGCCAAGTTCCTGGAACATGGACAAATACCGCGAATCCTGCGCCGAGGGCTGGCTGTGCTCTGCCGCGCGCATAACGGCAGAACTCGGGTACGCGCCTTCCACGTCTTTGCGGGAAGGCATCGCGGACGCGATCGCGGGATACAGAAACCTGGGCTGGCTATAAACATGAACCTCACCATCCAAAATCTCTCCAAGGCCTTGGGGGGACGGGATATTTTCAACGATTTTTCTCTGGACCTGGATGACGGCATACGCCTGTGCGTATGCGGCGCAAACGGCACGGGGAAATCCACGCTGCTTCGGATGCTGGCCGGGCAAGAAGCGCCGGATAGCGGAAAAGTGCTCGTGCCGCGCGGGTGTCGTCTGGGTTATGTGGAGCAGGACCTGGACACTGCGACTCTGGGACGCCATCTGCTGGAATGGGTGCAGGACGTTCTGCCGGACTGGAATACGTTCTGGCAGGATTGGGAAAAGGCGGCGGTGGAACATGATGACGCGGCCATACTGCGCCTGACGGAGCGTCAACACGAACTGGAAGCGCGCTATGGCTATAATCCCGAGCAACGGGCTCGCGAAGTACTTACCGGGCTTGGCTTTACGGAGCGCCGCCTGGGACGCCGCCTGGAACAACTTTCCGGCGGCTGGCGGGAACGCGCCAAGCTGGCGCGCGTATTGACAGCCGGAGCGGATGTCTTGTTGCTCGATGAACCCACGAACCACCTGGATATTGAAGCGGTGGAATGGCTGGAGTCTTTTTTGCTCGACTTCAGAGGGGTGCTGATCTTCGTGGCGCATGACCGCATTTTCATGGACAGGATAGGCACGCATATCCTGTACCTTGGTGGTTCCCGGCCGATGTTCCGCAGGGCCACTTTCACGCACTTTCTCGCTATGCAGGAAGAGCTGGAAGCCCAAAGAGAACGGGAAAATAAACGTCTGAACGAAGAAATCCAGCGAAAAATGGCCTTTATCGAGCGTTTCCGCGCAAAAGCCACTAAGGCGCGCCAAGCGGCGTCACGCCAGAAAATGGCAAAAAAACTGGAGAAGGAACTGGAAAACTTCCAGCCGGAGATGCGCCGCAAGGAACTGCACTTCCAATGGCCGGAACCTGCGCGGGCGGAGAAACTTATTCTCAGCGCAGCCGATATGGAATACCGCTTCCCGGACGGAGGCCGCAAATGGCCGCCCCTGTCATTCAATATCTACCGGGGACAGCGCATCGCCCTGACAGGCTGCAACGGCTGCGGCAAATCCATCCTGCTGCGGGTCATTGCCGGACGCCGGGAAAAAAGCGGCGGTTCTTTGAATATGGGTTCGTTGGTGCGCCTGGGATATTTCAGCCAGCACCAAATGGAAACCCTTCACGCGCAGGGCACGGTACTCAATGAAATCCGACGACTCAGCGACCCACGCACGAATGAAGAAGAACTGATGAGCGTGCTGGGGCTTTTTTTGTTAGGGCAAAACTTTTTCGAACGCAAGGCGGACACCCTTTCCGGTGGAGAGAAGAGCCGTCTGATCCTGGCCAGCCTGTTTCTGGCGCGCTGCAATTTTCTGGTACTGGACGAACCAACCAACCATCTGGATCTGGAAAGTCGCGAAGCGCTTATTTCAGCTCTGGACGCTTTTGAAGGCACTCTGCTTATAGTGGCGCACGATCGCTGGCTGCTTTCGGCGATTGCCGAACAGGTCTGGCTGCTGAACGAGCAGGGCCTTACTGTCTATGAAGACGGATTCGAACAGTACGACGAAGCGCGCCGGGCCGCGCAGAACGTCAAAGTAGCCCTACAACAGGATATGCCGTCCTCACGCGACGAACAACGCCGCATCAAACGGAAGGAGGCCGAAAAACGCAACGCGTTTTTCCGTAACGCACGACCTGTGCAAGAAGAATATACCCTGCTGGAACAGGAATTGGCAACGCTCCTCACGGAGCAGCACACTGTGGAAGGCAACCTCGCCGACCCGGAAATCTATGCCGATACCTCCCAGTCCAACGGATTGTTACGGCGTTTTGCAGAAATGCAAGACAGGAGTGAACGGATAATAGAGCGCATGAGTGCGCTGGAAGCGGAGCTTGAACGCCTGAAATCCGCCGGAGAAGCCGGAGCCGTGTAACTTTTTCAGGGAATCTCTATGCGACGATACGCTGACGTGCTTCTTTTTCTTGTCTGCTGCCTGCTCACCCTGTCCGCCTGCGTGGGCAAAAACCCGCGGGAAATCTCTTCCGGCAAGGTATATCAGGAAGGAGATTTGACCATAGACCCCGCCAGCGGATTCGCCACAGACGCTGGCGGCAACCCCGCCAACGGCATCTTGCGCTTATACCACCCGAACGGGCAGGTGCATTGGGAAACGCAATGGGTTGACGGCAAGCTGAACGGCATATCGAAACGCTATTACGAAAACGGACAGCTGGAAAACGAAACTCCCTGGGTGAACGGGCAACCGTCTGGTATGGTAACAGACTATTATCCCAACGGAAAACTGCATTATGCCGCGCCCCATACCGCTGGTAAAAAACAGGGAGTGGCTAGGCTCTACGATGAACAAGGTCACCTGCGGGTGGAGACTCCCTTTATGCAGGGCAGAGAACACGGCATAGAAAAAAAATACGCCGAAGACGGCAAGGTGACCGAGCAAGTCCGCTACGAGCGCGGCAGGCAACTATCTCTAAAAAAGGAAAACCCCCAGGCGGAAGAAAAACCCCCTGTCCAACCCGTGAAAACCTACCAGGAACGTGAAATAACTCTTGATCGGACGACATGGACGGCCACCGACAATACGGGCAAGGCCCTGACCGGCACATCAAAACATTATTTCCCCGATGGACGCCTCAAAGAGGAATATTCCTGGTTGAACGGCAAACGAAACGGCCTCGCGAAAACGTACTACGAAAACGGACAGGTGGAAAATGAAATCCCGTTCGTCCAAGGAAAAGAACAGGGGCTGTGGAAACGTTATCATCCGAACGGCCGGTTGATGATGGAAAGCCCCTATATCAGCGGCAAGGCGCACGGCATCATGAAGGTCTATTACGAAAGCGGCAGACTGGGCGGGGAAATCCCCTGGCTGCGGGGCAAGGAACAGGGACTTGCAAAAACCTACTATGAAAACGGTACGTTATTGGAAGAAAAACCCTTTCTTGACGGGCAGGTGCATGGCACGGTGAATTTATACGATGAAAACGGCGTGCTCAAAAAACAGAAACATTATGTGCATGGCCAGGAATTGCCAGAATAGATCAGCTCACCCCCGCATGGCTTGCCGATATATATTTATATAACACGCTGTTATTGCGACCTTGCCTCACGATTAATAGATTTCCCGCACGTTATTGTAATGATCCACCATATACAGCAGGAAAAATTTTTCCTTGAGCGCACTTTTCAACGCTCCCAGCTCAAGGCTATCGGTTCTGAATATCCGGATATAGGCATTGCGGCATCCTTCGGGAGCGTTCTCATACGACGTCAGAATACTGCAAATTCGTCCTCCAAGCTTGCGAATAACGCTGGCAACTTCCAAGATTGAGCCACCCCGGTCTTCCAGCCTGAAGGCAAACTGGATGCCCCTTTTTTTGATGCCGGCCATAGAAATAATAACCTTGAACAGGTCGGCGTCGGTTATGACCCCGATGACGCCGCCGTGCCGATCCAAAACCGGAACGCCTGATATTCTGTTGTCCATCAATATCTCGGCGGTCTCTTCAATAGTGAAATCCGCCGGTACCGTGATCGGTTTTTTCGCCATAATGTCTTTGATCTGAATGGTTGACAGGAGATAAAGAAGTTCATGGGCACCCAGGCTGGAGGCCCCGGATGGGGATGCTTTTTTTAGATCCCCGTCCGTTACGACGCCGACCAGGCGCGTCCGATCCATAACCGGCAATATGGAAATATTATGTGTGTTCAAAAGCGTCATAGCTTCCTGCATGGAACTATGTATATCTATCGTAATGGCTGGCGTACTCATCCAATTTTTTACGAGCATGGGAAGGTTCTCCGTAAGTGATGTTATCTAACGCGCTTATATACCAAGATAGGCCTCCTGGACATGGGGATTACCCAGGAGATCGGCGCCGGTTCCTTCAAGGGTGGCTCTGCCGTTCTCAAGCACATATGCTCTATCCGCGATGCTGAGAGTTTGTTTGACGTTCTGCTCGACTATCAGGACGGTCACGCCTTCTGCCTGGATGCGCTTGATGACGTTGAATATTTCGCGAACCAGGATCGGCGCCAGTCCGAGAGACGGCTCATCCAGCATGAGGAGTTTAGGCTTGGACATCAATCCCCTGGCAATAGCCACCATCTGCTGCTCTCCACCGCTCAAGGTGCCTGCAAGCTGGTACTGACGTTCCCGCAAGCGAGAAAACAGGGCGAATACCATCTCCTTGGTTTTTATACGTTCTTTGCGAGCATCGCCTTTCAGCGAACCCATATCCAGATTTTCTTCAACTGTCATTCCCACAAAAAGCCGCCGGGCCTCGGGAACATGCGCGATGCCCATCTCGATGAGATGAAAGGGTTTGACCGTATGAATGGGCTGACCTTTGAAGAGAACCTCCCCGTTTTTCGGCCGGAGGATACCGGATATGGTTTTCATGGTTGTGGATTTCCCCGCGCCGTTCGCGCCAATCAATGCCACGACTTCACCTTGTTTGACCGTAAAGGACAGATCCCAGATCACCTGGACATCTCCGTAGGATACGTCAATATTCTTTATTTCAAGCACCGTGTTGCTCTCCCAAATAGGCTTCAATCACCAGGGGATTGTTGCGGATTTCCAGCGGAGTTCCCTCGGCGATTTTTTGACCGTAGTTGATCACCACAATTCTGTCGGAAATGCTCATGATAACTTTCATGTGGTGCTCAATAATCATGATCGTGATCCCGCGGGCTTTTATATTTCTGATAATTTCAATGGACTCGTTCAATTCGGAGTGATTCAGGCCGGCAAACGATTCATCCAACAGGAGTAGTTCGGGCTGGGTAGCCAGAGCTCGCGCTATTTCCAATTTTTTGCGTTTGCCCAGCGGCAGACCACGGGAGATAACATCCTTATCCTGCTCAAGCCCGGTGAAACGAAGCGTTTCCATCGCCACTTCAAGGGCTTCAGCTTTGTTTTTTGCACGCAGAAATGCCGAGGTAATGACATTATCCAACACGCTCATCCGCTGGAGGGGTTTGACAACCTGAAAAGTTCGGGCAATCCCGAGCTTGCAGATCTGGTGGGGCTTGAAACCGGAGATAACCTGGTCTTTGAACAATACCTGGCCTTTTGTCGGAGAATAAAAGCCATCCACGATGTTGAACAGGGTAGTCTTGCCAGCACCGTTCGGCCCAATCAATCCCAAAATTTCCCCTCGTTGAATAATGAAGGAAACATTTGAGGTGGCGGCCAAGCCGCCAAAAAATTTTGATACATTTCTGATTTCCAGCAAGCTCATTTGTCTGCGCCTCCAAAATTGAACCGCCGCTTGATTTTCTGAAAATCGCCCACAATTCCATTGGGCAGAAAGATAATGATCAAAATCAGCAAAGCCCCGAAAAGTGTCTGGTACGCCGCTCCCAGACCGGGAATGTTGCGGACCGCCTCTTGCAACAACACCATGATGATGGCGCCCACAAAAGGACCAAAAAATGTGGCCGCACCGCCGACCATGACGATCATGATCGTCGCGGTGGATTTGTCGGGGAGGGAAAAGACGATTTCCGGCGCAATCAATCCCGCATAATTGGTATAAAATGCGCCAGCGATTCCGGTAAGGACTCCGCTGATGCACAATGCAATCGTTTTATACTTGGTGGTGTCAATTCCCAGAGAATCCGCGGCATCCTCATCCTCACGAATAGCCACAAAATAATACCCCATCTTGGAGCGCACCAGCCACCTGACAGTAAGAAAGGCCACTACCGCAATGGCGAGCACGATGTAATAATAATTGGTCTTGTCGACCCAGGTCCGTTGAACGATAATGCCCGTATTCCCTCCTGTCAGCCAGACCAGATTCTCGGCGATGACCCGCATCATCTCACCCGTAGCCAAGGTCGCCAGGGTAAAAAATGGTCCCCTGAGCCGAAGAACAGCCAAACCAAGCAGAAAAGAAAAAATGGTCACCACAACAATACTGGCGGGAAGCCCCCACCAGGGGGATACCTGGAAATGGAGATACAGGATGCCGGCTGTGTAGGCTCCGACGCCAAAATAGGCGGCATGTCCAAAAGAGACTTGGCCGCAGTAGCCGCCAAGCAGATTCCACGCCATGCCCACGATCGACCACATGAACACCATAATAATCAAGTCCAGCGTATAGGAACTCAGCCCGACCAGCGGCAGCGCCGCCAAAAAAGCCAGTACAATCAGAGGGAGGTATTTCTTCATTTGCCAATCCGTGCCTTATGCAAGAGAGACGCTATCCCGCCGGGCAGAAACATCAGGGTTGCCACAAAAATTAGAAAACGGCCCGCAGGAGCCCATCCCATACTAATATATGCCTCAATCATGGATTCAAAAATGCCCAGCACCAATCCACCGACAATGGCGCCAACAAACGAACCCAGCCCTCCAAGAATGGTAATGACAAAGGCGAGCGGGGTATACTGCGCACCCAGAGCGGGATATAGGTAGAAATTCGGCATAAACAGGCATCCGGCAGCGCCGACCAAGGCCGCCCCCAGTCCAAAGGTAATCATGCGCATGCGCTGGACGTTGACTCCCATCAAAAGAGCTGCATCTAAATCTTGGGATGTTGCGCGGATAGATTTGCCCACGTCTGTTTTGGACAGGAAAAACCACAGGGCAAGGGTAATGACCACCGAACAAGCAAAGGTTATGGTTCTGGGAACAGAGAGTATAAGATCAGGAGCGCTCTGCCAGTAATCGGTGAGGTACCAGGCGCTGGTTTTGTAGCTGACAGGCGTGGAGCGATAATTGGATGTGAAAAAAATGGTTGCCAGATTGGTCAGCACCATACCGATGCCTACCGTCAGGATCACCTGATTCTGCGGCAGGATGGAATCAACCTTCAGCACCGGATTGATCAGAAATTTTTGAAGAAACGTCCCGAGAAAAAACAAGAGCGGACTTGCAATCAACACGGATACGTAGGGGTCGATGCCAAACAGGGTAAACATCCAGAATGCGACGTACATGCCCACCATCATCAAGTCACCATGGGCAAGGTTGATGATCCGCATCACGCCCATGATAAGCGCCATGCCGATGCCGATCAGCGCATACAGACCGCCACGGAGTACCCCATCAATAAGCGCCTGCAAAAAAAAATCCATAGTCCCTATCCTTGCTTAAAAAGCGGGAGGATGCATTTCCACTGCAAGAACCGGGGGGGGAGGAGGTGAACCCGCCCCCCCCCG
>WRKB01000293.1 GCA_009778295.1 Betaproteobacteria bacterium
GCCGGCAAATCGGGAGAAGTATCTCCCCTCGCATCGTGGGTGTTGCGCCATCAATTGGAGCAGAACAGACGGCGGGAATAATCCTGCCGCGACCAACCTATAACCGAGGAGTCACGCTTGGTTCAGGAACCAGAAAGGGGCTTATGGTCACGCTTGATCAGTCTGTTCATGCGGCATGACGAAGAACGCCTTGAGAAAGCTATCCTTGAAGCACGCGCCGAAGGTGAAGTCGCTGCCGATGAAGGCTCTATGCTGCTACGGGTTTTACGACTCGACGATATGCAAGTCAGCGACATCATGACCCCCAGAACTGACTGCCACTGTATCCCGGCGGGAACTCTCCTGCCTGAGGGCACCCAGCTTATCATCGCCTCCGGACACTCGCGCATTCCCGTATACCGGGAAACCCGCGATAATATCGTCGGCATCGTCTATGCTAAAGATTTGTTGCCCAGCCTTGTTAACGAGAAAGAACACCAAGGCATTATTGATCAGATTATGCGCCCCCCCTTCTTCGTGCCTGAAACCAAAATGGTACTGGAACTGCTGCAGGAATTCCGCAGCCGCAAACAGCATATCGCGGTGGTACTGGATGAATATGGCGGCACTTCCGGTCTTGTCACCATTGAGGATGTCCTGGAGGAAATCGTGGGTGACATTGAAGATGAACACGACACTCCGCAAGAAGAACACATCAAGATACTTGATGAAACGCATTTTGAACTTTCCGGCCGCGCTTGCCTGGATGACTTGGCCGAACTCGGCATCGTGCTGGCTTCCGACGAAGTGGATACCATCGGCGGATATCTCAGCCTCACTGCGGGACATGTACCGTTCGCCGGAGAAGAATTCGTCCTGAGCGGCTGGAAATTTAAAGTATTGGAAGCAAGCACCAAGGCAATCCGTTGTATAGGTGTGGAACCGGCAGACGGCCGCCCTGCATGATCCCTTCCTTATATATCGGCTTGGGCGGCGCAATCGGCCTTTTTCTGGGTTTTCCAAATCCCTTCGTCCACTTGCCTGTCTTGGTTCTTATCTATCCAGCGGCATTAGCTTTGTTAGGTGAAAATGCGCCCAGCCCCGCGTCTGCACTGCGACAGGGCTGGCTCACGGGCATTGCCGGCGCTTCCGCGGCGCTGTACTGGCTGGCAGTCCCGGTATACGAGGTGGGGGGGCTGCCCTGGATTCTGGCCGTCCCCTGTTCCTTAGCCATAGGCGCGTATGTGGGCCTGTACGGAGGATTCTTTGCTGTGTTTGCCAACAGGCTGAAGACATACCCCCCGTTCACCCGTTGCTGCGCTCTAGCTCTGTGCTGGTTCCTGCTGGAGGATTTACGCGGTTTCCTTTTTACCGGCTTTCCCTGGCTGACGCTGGCTTCGGCCTTTGTTCCCTGGACTCCCGTCATTCAAGCGGCAGCACTGTTCGGAAGTTACGGTCTGGGTGGTTTATTAGCCGGAACAGCATGCTTGTTCGCACATGGTCTTCGCCGTAAAAGCTGCCTTTACTGCGGTCTGCTGATCTCATTGGCCCTACCGCTCGGCGGCCTGCTACGGCTGGAAAGCCTGCCCGGCCCGGACGCCTCTCCTCTGACTAGGCCACTTAATTTTGCACTGATACAAGGAAATATCGACCAAAATCAAAAGTGGCTCTCTGCCTACCAGCAGGCTACGATAGCACATTATCTGCGCCTCAGTGAGCAGGTAGCCGCAAAGGGACATCTTGACCTGATTGTCTGGCCGGAAACCGCCATGCCGTTCTTTTTCCAAAACCAGCCGGAATATGCCTCCCTTATACGCGAATTTGCAAAAAAATACGCCGTGCCTCTGCTCATAGGCGCGCCCGCGCACGACGGGGGGATATCCGGCAAACGCCGCATCTTCAACCGCGCATTTCTCATCGGCAGTGGAGGACAGGATCTGGGATTTTACGACAAGGAACACCTCGTGCCCTTCGGGGAATATCTGCCTCCCTGGCTGTCTCATCCAGCCCTGGCCGTCCTTTTTCAAGGGGTGGGCGACTTTGTGCCTGGGGTTTCGGAACTCCCCTTACAGGTAAAGGCGCTTGCACTGGGGGTGCTCATCTGCTATGAGACAATTTTTCCGGAAATTGCGCAGGCGCGCGTGGGCGCGGGAGCCGAGCTGCTCCTCAATATCAGCAACGATGCGTGGTTTGGCCTGACGTCAGCGCCGGAACAACATCTGCAGCTTTCTGCGCTACGTGCCGTAGAACAGGGACGATGGCTCGCCAGGGCCACCAATACGGGTTTTTCAGCGTTTGTGGATCCTGCCGGACGCATACACACGCGCAGCAGCCTCATGAAGACGGAAACACTGGTAGGGACTGTGGTGCCGAGACAAGAATTTACACCTTTTCATCATATTTTTCCCTGGTTGAGGTATCTTGTTCCGACGCTCCTGCTATGCGTACTGCTTGTCCCCAAGATATGCCATCATCAAGCAATTGAAACTCTATAACCATGTTGCAACTTGCCGAATTGCGCACCCGTTGCGCCCCGCTGTCTGAACGTTTCGCTTCGCTATGGAGGCGGCTTTGACTTTGCCGCGAACGCGAAGCGTCTTGACGAAATAGAAGAACAGCTTGCCAAGCCCGGCGTCTGGAGCGCGCCCTCGGCCCTGACGCCTGTACTCCAGGAAAAAAGCCGCCTGGAGGCCGAAACCGGACGCCTTAAGCGCCTTTCAGACTGCCATGCCAATATGGAAGAATGGCTGCAGCTTGCCGAAGAGGATGAAGAGGCATTAAGCGTCCTTGACGAACAGGCACATCTTCTGGAAGCTTTGCTGGAGGAAACGGAAATGAGCCTTCTGCTCGCTGCCGAGGAGGATGGGCGCGACGCACTCCTGGAAATACACCCTGGCGCCGGAGGAACCGAAGCCCAAGACTGGGCAGAAATGTTGCTGCGCATGTATACACGCTGGGCTGACAGCCATAGCTTTGGCCTGGAAGAGTTGGACTACCTTCCTGGAGATGAAGCCGGCATAAAAAGCGTCACGTTGCGTGTACGAGGCCCCAACGCATACGGTTTTTTGAAAAGCGAACGCGGCATCCACCGGCTGATCCGCATTTCTCCTTTTGATTCCTCCGGTCGCCGCCATACCTCCTTCGCTTCGGTGGACGTTATCCCAGATGCGGGACAGGACATTGTAATTGAGATCAAGGAAGCGGATTTGCGTATTGACACCTTCCGCTCCAGCGGACCAGGCGGACAGAGCGTGAACAAAACCAGCTCCGCCGTGCGCATCACTCATCTGCCCACAGGTATTGTCGCTCAATGTCAAAACGAAAAATCCCAGCATAGCAACAAAGAAACCGCCATGCAGATTCTACGGGCCAGGCTTTACGACCTTGAAAATCGGAAACGCGATGCGGCGCGCCAAGCCACCTACGCCGACAAAGACAGCATTGCCTTTGGCAGCCAGATCCGTACCTATACACTGCAACCCTATCGACTTGTGAAAGATCACCGCACCAATTCCGAAATGGGAGATGTAGACGCCGTGCTTTCCGGACGTATCGATCAATTCCAACGTGAATATCTTTTACATCAACATGGCCAACCGCGTTGACTCTTTTTTGCGCCTGCTCGCGGCTTCTGACTTCCAACATGAGCTGGAGATGGAAGTACTGCGTGCCAAACGGGGACGATGTCCGCTGTCTCTGGTGATCTTCGTGCTCGAATTCCGGAATAAAAACAACAAAGACGTGGAGGAGCGGGAACTGATCCGCTGTATTGGAGACTACGCAAGCCCATGCGATTCGTTAGGGCTTTTGCCCAAGAGACGCTACGCCCTTCTTCTTCCAGGTGCAGAAATTTTCAGGGCGCGAAATATTGCAGAACACATCCTGCAACGCTTTGAAAATTCAGGATGCAACTGCACAGCCGGCATTGCCAGCGCAAAACTTCCTGAAAACGCCCATGCCGAAACGCTTCTACAACAAGCCATCACCACCTTGCGACAGAACCAGCATCAGAGCGGCAAGGTCAGCGTCTATCATGAACAGGCGGACGTCCTATCTCTACACAAGACCCTGGTTCATTCACACGAAAAACGCTTCCTTTTTTCCGGAGGAGAATAACATGGAATCCGGCAAAACGCTCAGCATCGCCATCATGAGCGGCAAAGGAGGGGTGGGTAAGACAAACCTGACCCTGAACCTCGGCTATGCCTTGCACATGTGCGGCCATTCCGTGTTGCTTATGGACTGTGATTTAGGATTGGCAAATCTAGACGTACTCCTCGGCATAGCCCCCGAAGGCAATATGCAGGACGTTCTGCTTGGTTCAACCGATATACGAAGCATCATCCATCCGATAGCGCCGCATGGTTTCGATATTCTGCCGGCTGCCTCCGGCGTACCTGAACTGGCGGAAATGACGGACGACATGCGCCAGATGCTGCTTGACCGCTTGACGCCTGAACTTGGCCGCTACGACTATGTACTGATGGATACCGGAGCAGGAATCAGTGAAACCGTGCAGACAATAGCAGCCATGGCAGCCTTGCGCATTGTAGTGATCACGCCCGAACCCACTTCGCTCACAGACAGTTATGCCCTGATTAAGGTGCTATCTGCCCGCCACGGGGTGCGTGATTTTTTGATTCTGGCTAATCAGGTACAAAACGAGAAGGAAACACAGTACGCTTTTTCACGGCTTTCTATGGCTTGCCAGAAATTTTTGCAGATCGAACCGACTTTCCTCGCCGCTGTGCGCAATGATAAGGAACTCATTGAGGCCGTACGCCGACAGCAGGCGCTGCTGGTCTACAAACCTGCATGCCGCGCAGCGCGGGATATTCAGGTAGCTGCTGATAAAATACAAAAAATCCGGTATACTATGACTGAATGGATGCGAAAAAACCCCATACTGCGTTCATTGCCAAAGGTCGAAAATTGATCTATACTAAAAAGTAGTGGATATAGTTCTCAAAAAATATTTTTCCTTGACGTCTATTTTCAGGATACGGAGTTTTCGCATGAACAAGAGTGAACTTATCAAACACCTCGCCGACGAAACTAATCTGCCGCCGGAAGAAGCCACTTTGGTGGTCAATACCTTTGTGGACTGCATGAAAGAATCCCTGCTCGCCAATGAACGCGTCGAGATCCGTGGGTTCGGCAGTTTCAAGGTCAAACAGTATGAAGGCTATGTCGGCCGCAATCCAAAAACCGGGGTGAGCGTGGAAGTGCGCCCCAAGCGTCTGCCTTTCTTCCGTGCGGGCAAAGAACTCAAAGAGTTTCTTAACGCGTAGCGCAAAGCCGTCTCAGCTTTTCTCTGAACAGCCCGTTGCGCTCCATGCCGACGGGTTGTTCTTCTTTGTGCGTCAAACCGTGCCGAATGAAGGCCCTTTTTTGTCCTAGCGATGTTTCACCCTGTTATCCATGAGGAGGGAGTATGCGTTTTACCGGAGCTTACACCGCCCTTGTCACCCCTTTCAAAGACGGCGCGCCGGATGAAGCCCGCTATCGCCGCTTCATTGAGTGGCAGATCGAGCAGGGCATCAATGGACTTGTTCCCTGCGGAACCACCGGAGAATCCGCGACGCTCTCGCACGAGGAGCATGAACGGGTCATCCGCATCTGCGTGGAACAAGCCAAAGGACGCGTTCCCGTGCTTGCCGGAGCAGGCTCGAACAATACCCCCGAAGCCGTCAGGCTGACGCGCTTCGCCAAGGAAGCGGGAGCTGACGGCGCGCTGCTCATCACGCCCTATTACAACAAACCCACCCAAGAAGGCCTGTACCGGCACTTTGCCGCCATTGCCGATGCGGTGGATTTTCCACTTATTCCCTATAATGTGCCCGGCCGCACGGGCTGCAACCTGCTACCCGCGACTCTGGGGCGTCTGGCGCGAGAATATCCGAATATTGCCGGGGTAAAAGAAGCTACTGGCGATCTAACCCAAGTATCCGAGGTACGTGAACAGTGCGGCGCGCAATTCTGCCTGCTTTCCGGCGATGACTTCACAGTGCTCCCCATTCTGGCGGTAGGTGGTTGCGGAGTCATCTCCGTCACCTCCAATATTGCGCCCGCCAAAATGTCCAAGCTCTGCTCCTCCTTTGTGCAAGGCGATCTGGAAAGCGCCCGCGCCCTGCACTTTGAGCTTGCTCCGCTCAACAGAGCCATGTTCCTGGAAACCAACCCCATCCCCGTCAAAACAGCCCTGCATCTGATGGGATTCGCGGAATTAGAATTCCGACTGCCCCTGTGCCCCCTCGGCGAAGGCAACATGGTCAAGCTTAAGGAGGCATTGCGCGCGGCGAAGCTTGTATAGAGCAGATTACTTGTAACAGTAGTATCGTAGCCGAATGAAGCGTCGCCAGGAAGGGGTGAAACAAACACGCCTTGTTTGCGCAACTCGTTGCAAATCCTCGCTTGACTGGTATGGAAAAGCCGATGGCAAAGGTGGCGACAGCAGCCTCCATGGTCTCTTCAACGCGGTTTTTCAGGTCCGACTCCTGCCTGCTCAAACAGCGCTTCGTTCCTTCTCGGCTAGGATGCAGTGTATGCGCATAGCAACAAAACGGGTATATGACGCCTTGGAAACGGCAGACGGATATCGTGTACTTGTGGATAGAGTTTGGCCGCGCGGGCTGACCAAGGAACACGCCGCCGTAGCGTTATGGGCCAAAAATGTGGCTCCTTCCAATGCTCTCCGGCAATGGTTCGGACATGCCCCGGAGAAATGGAATGAATTTCAGAGACGTTACCGTGTCGAACTCGCAGCCAATGCCCAGGCGTTTGATGAACTGCGCGCCGCAATAAAAGGCAAGGACACGGTAACACTCGTGTACGGGGCGAAAGATGAGCAGCACAACCAAGCGCTTGTTCTGCAAGCTATATTGCTTGGCACATGACGCAGAATGCCAAGCTTTTTTGATATGCCCCATTCGCCCCAGGACCACAAAGCCCCGCCCCGCCCCGGCCCCAAAGAGCGAGAAACGGGAAATTCGCTTTTAGTCCTTCGCGGCCTTCAATCCTTTCAAATCATCTGCTTATTGGATTAAAAAATTGTTTTATATTATATAAATATCTATTACGCACCTTCTATATCCCCTGGATTTTACAAAGAACTTCTTCAGAAAAGAAAAGGTGCTTACTACAATTTATTCGTAACTACCTGATATTCCTGGTGGGTGGTACAGGACTCGAACCTGTGACCCTCGGCTTGTAAGGCCGATGCTCCACCAACTGAGCTAACCACCCTCGCAGCAAACGCAGTGTACGCAATGTGCATTTTGGAAGCATACTCGGTATCCACCAAAAAGAAAAGAGAGGGTTCGCCCGGGTAGTGCTCAGTTTGAAATTTGATTGGCTCTAACCCATCAGAATTATCCCTGATAGGCTAGAGCTTTATTTTTTCCCCTCATAGATCGAATACGGAATACGGATGGCCACCCCGCTTCCATCCCAAGCGTAATCCATATTTGCCAAAAAATCCTTGCCGCCAAGCGCATTCATCGTCAGCGCCACAATAGCTTCGGCCATCTTTTCGCCATTTTGCCTGACTGTCGCGCTCATAACGCCTTTTTGTATCGCGTCAATTCCCCGGGGTGTAGCATCCACGCCCACGACAGGAAGAAATTTTGACGCAGGCCCCCCCTCTTTGTTAAAGCCAGCTTCCTGAAGAGCTGCTATGGCTCCCAAGGCCATAGAATCATTGTTGGAGATGACAAGCTCGATTTTATCGCCGTATGAGGCCACGGCCCGCCTCATAGCCTGGCGGGCGAGTTCCTCATCCCAGTCACATATGTTCGTTTCACCTACTTGCTGCAAAGGCACACCCAGTTCCCGGGCATGTTTCACGCTATATTCCGTACGGGCGACAGCCTCGGGATTGTCCGTACCCCCCTGAAACATCACATACTGAAATACGCCATCCTTGTTACGGTCGTATTCCGGATGTGCCGCCCATATCCGCGCAATCAGCTCACCCTGCATCGTCCCAGCCTCATTGAGCGCTGTCCCCACAAAGCGGGATTTATCATATGCTTTCAGTATCTTCAAATCTGGTTCCCGATTGAAAAAAATCGCCGGAATACCCGCCTTCTTCGCCTTATCTACCACTCGCGATGCCGCCTGAGGGTCAACAATATTGATAATGAGCGCCTGCACTTTTTTTTCAATAAGCGTTTCAAGCTGTTCATCCTGACGAAGTTGATCGCGCCTGCCATACATGACAAGCACCTCCGCCCTATCCGCAAACAGCTTGCTC
This sequence comes from Betaproteobacteria bacterium, assembly GCA_009778295.1. Classification (GTDB taxonomy): domain Bacteria; phylum Desulfobacterota; class Desulfovibrionia; order Desulfovibrionales; family Desulfovibrionaceae; genus WRKB01. Next base: position 8,234 of record WRKB01000293.1, read on the forward strand.
AATGTATCCGCCACCAGCGAAATGTACACATCGTCCTTCCAATAAATCAGGATGCCGACCAAGGGCTTGGCGCCGTTATTTGCATGCGGCGAAGAATCATTGTCGCACGCCCCAAGGGAAAAACACCCGCACAACAGTATCAACGTCGCCATTCCGAACCGCAAATTCTTCAAGCAGTGCATGACAACTCCTTTGCTGCCATTATCCAAGGTCAGCGTCACACATTGTCCGTTTTGGACATGGTGCCCCACAACATGAGCACATTGTGCAATTCCCGGATATCGAGAGGCTTGGTAATATGGTCATTCATGCCAGCGGCTAGGCTTTTTTCCCGATCGCCACTCATGGCGTTTGCAGTCATGGCAATTATCGGGATACGTTGTGCCCGCGGCACATTACTGTCCCGAATGGCTCGTGTAGCGCTTAATCCGTCCATTACAGGCATTTGGATATCCATAAGAATCAGGTCAAAGCTTTCTTCCTGCCATAAATGCACTGCTTTTTCGCCATTTTGGGCTATGGTGACGCTTACGCCCATATCATTGAGTATTTCTTGAGCAATTTCTTGGTTGATTTCATTGTCTTCAGCCAAAAGCACATGTAACGATGGCAGGGGGGGTAAGACATCCCGCGACGCGTTTCTGTCGGCTTCAAGTTCCATAGCATTGCCGCAACGAGTCAGGATAGTAAAATAAAACGTGCTGCCCTTGCCGGGGGCGCTCTCCACCCAGATGTCGCCGCCCATCATTTGACTAAGCAATTTGCATATAGCCAGTCCAAGCCCTGTCCCACCATACTGCCTAGTATTGGAACCATCCGCCTGGGCAAAAGATTCAAAAATCCCTTCCGTCACTTCGGCTTTCATACCAATACCGGAATCCTTCACAGCGAATAACAGCAACATGTCGCCTTCCGTGCCGCCTTCCGGCGCGGCCATTTGTGAAACCCGCAGGCGAACATACCCGGACTCCGTAAACTTTATGGCATTTGTGCAAATGTTAATGATAACCTGACTCAGCCTGAGAGAATCGCCTTTAATAATATCAGGAACATTATCTTCGGTGGAAAAAGCCAGCTCAAGATTTTTTTCCTGACTTTTCACAAGCATCAGGTCATACACGGAATTCAAGACATCAGAAAGACGGAAACTGGCATTCCTAAGCTCCATTTTATTGGCTTCCATCTTGGAAAAATCAAGAATATCATTAATGACGCCCAAAAGCGTTTTGGAAGCGTTATCTATCCGTTTCAAATATCCAAATTGCTTTTCTTCGGGGCGTTCGCGCATGGCCAGATAGGTCATACCGATAATGCCGTTCATGGGTGTACGGATTTCGTGACTCATGCGCGCCAGAAATTCACCTTTTGCTTTCGTAGCTTCTTCCGCTCGTGAAAGCATCTCGGTCAGCGTAGTAACCATTTTCATCAGGCTGTCCGATAGATCCCCAAGCTCATCGTCCCGTTGCACCCCTGTGGATTGAGGCTGCCTGCTCTCGGTAATCTGCCTGGCAAAAAGGCTTAGTCGCTTGATATCCCGGGTGACGGGGAAGATAAACACACTGACACACCCCATGGCAAGCAACGCCGCCACCAGCCCGGCACCCCAGAAAGTTCTCTGTATCGTCTGGATGTACGTTCCCATATACCCCGCATCGGCAATAACTAAAGAGAACATATCCGTCTGCGGTACATGGAAAAAACCGATGGTTCGCTTTTCTCCTTCCACATCTTCATGAATTATTCCGGAAACTTGATCTCTAATGCGATATATCCACGCCGCGCTGCCCGCTACTCTCTCTCCGATGCGCTCCTCATCCAGGGCAACAAGAATTTGTCCCGTGTCGGTCGCTACATAGACGGTCACCCCCGGGCTGGTGGATTCCCGTAGCACGGCACGCGTGATCTTGCCCAGCATAAGCGTGCCGATCACGGCGCCAACCTTACCATTATACACTATTTTAAGCGACACGGGGAGCAGCCATTCTTGAGTGGCCTCATGCCAAAATGGCGACGATACAACAACGGTGTTTTTGGCCACACTTTCAGCAAGCCACCGCAACTTTATATCATCCATCGCATCTTCAGCAGCAAAGCCTGCCAGCAGTCTTCCCTGTCCATCCACCAGATAGAATGATTCGTAATAGCCACAGGCCTGCCTGAATCTGTTCAGCAGAGAGGTGAGCGCCACGCGATCGGCGGAATTATCCTCCACGGGGGGAAGCTCGATCCCCTGCAGCACGCTCGGAATTCCGGCAGCCAATACCATATCGTTTCCGGCCCGCTGAAGCTGTACGGAAATGCTGTTGCCTATGCGCAGGCTGAGATCTTCAATCCGGCTGTTTTTGACATAAAAAATGACCGAACTTGCCGTATGCACGACAAAAATCGTAGAAGCGGAAAACATCAATAGAATGACTGCCAGGATGGAAAGAGAAAGCTTGGCCCGGATACTGCGCGGTTTCATCATCAATTCCCGTTCCCGATGCTACATAGCCCCATCCCAAATGAGAGCAGTCCATTCTCCCGCCTGCTTGCGCCGAGCCGCACTAAAACCTTCATGCCTGTAAGAAGCTTCCACTTCATCCGCCTGTGTAGTAAGAATGCCGGAAAGCACAAGACAACCGTTTTTTTTCACGGCACGTCCAATGTCAGGAGCAAGCTCTCGAAGCGGACCAGCCAGAATGTTGGCAAGCACTAAATCAAAATGCCTGCGCTTAACACACTCCATGCTGCCCATGGCAAGTCGAAATTTCCGGCAGTTATTACGCTCTTTGTTCTCAAGGGCGTTTTCAACCGCTAATGGATCCGTATCCAAGCCGATTCCCCTCAAGCCAAGCCGACAGCAGCCGATGCCAAGGATACCGGAGCCGGTTCCCAAATCCAGAAAGCTCATTCCCTCAGCAACGCATCCAGCCTGATATAATTCGGAGATAGCTTCAAGGCACAGTACGGTACTCGCATGATGTCCAGTACCAAAAGCGGAACGAGGTTCGATGATAATAGGCAAACGCCCGCCCAGCAGCGTATCCCGTTCCCGCCAAGGGGGGAGAACCAGAAAGCATTCGCCACAGGCAACAGGCGTAAAATATTCGCGCCAGACTTGTTGCCAGTCCTGTTCTGTCACGCTGGAGACAACAATATCAAGCGAAGGGTGCAAAACATGAAGTTCTTTCGTTAGTCCCTGGATGAAAAGGACATCATGGGCATGAACGACAAAACATACTCTCCCATCAGGAAGACTCTGTTCTTCCCAGCCGGATGAGACGCGCATAGCCAGCATGCCAGAAACAACATCAACCATATCCTCAGCGGCAAGGATATCACAGCGGAAAAGCATCCTGAAAAATATCCGTCAGATGGAGACGGTCAAAGTCAAGAAAAAGCGTACGCGGGAACTGCGGTAACAAATAGGCAAGCCAGCATCAAAATACAAAACATACGTTTCATCTATAAGGTACTCCTGTTAAGAGCCACGACAAGCGAACGGAACTGGCGGTTTCCGACCATATTATGGTTTATATCAGCCTTACCAAAGCGGTGTCAAGCCGGGAAAAATCTAGAAAGTTCACTTAAAAATGCTGCTGGACAGAACCAGCAAAAAATTTATCCCGCATTTTGACAGAATTTTCATTGATGAGCGAAGTTTGCACCTGCTTTTCATCAACAATATGCAACGCCGCCTGATTAATTGAATGCCCGGCGGCGGGCCAAAAATCCGCTCAAAGAACTGCCGCTTTGAGCCAAAGTATGTCCCCTTCGCTGATTTTGGGAGGTACTGCACGCAGGCTTGCCCCCAGAGTAAAAGTCTGCTTAAAATAGACACAGGCTGTGGAACCCGTGGTGTACTTGCCGCCCGTGATTTTTCAGTGCAGGAACACACAAGAGGGTTTCGCTCCACCATGACGAATGTCGGGAGGGGGTACGCCTACCTGCTGCATTTTTTGGAGTTGCAATGATCCGCCTTGCCCCCTGCCCCAAAGGCTACTTTCTTGACCAAGACAAAGCCATATCTCCGGCTGAGACTATCGCTCGAGTGCATGAGCGCCTCCAACGCACTGAGCTTGAAATTTTAGCCCACACCCGTCGCATTGATATCGGTCGGCTGGATATTCCTGTCTACCTCAGCGTCTGCGGCAACGATGCCAGATGTTGCATGCCCACCCGTAAACAGATGGGCAAGGGGGCAAGCCCACAGCAAGCGGAAGCATCCGCGCTGATGGAACTTATCGAACGCTTTTCCTTCTTCAGCTTCTGGCAGAGCATGCCCGGCATGACAGAAACAACCTGGGACGAGGCCGAACGTCTTTGGGGCAGCACGCTCATCCCGATCGAAGAAATTTTGCTATCAGTACATGATCCTTTGCCGCCAAACAAAGCGCGGCAAGCTCTCAACCTTTTATCCTGGAAATTTTTTCCTGCCACCTGCCTGACCACGGATCGCGAATGCCGGCTCCCGCTGGACTGGTTCAGGATGCTCGGAGAATTCAACGGTTCCTCTGCGGGAAATACCCAAGAAGAATCGTTGTTGCAGGGCATATGCGAACTAGCGGAACGCCATGTATGCGCCCTGATTGACAAACAGCGCCTGACAACGCCGACCATCGACGCGACGAGCTCCCAAGACCCTGTGTTATTGCAGCTCACAACAGCCTTTGCCCGTGAGGGCATCCAGCTTGTGCTCAAGAATTTTTCCCTTGGGCTGCCTGTGCCTACTGTAGCGGCTTTGGCTTGGGACCCCGCCACGTTCCCAGAACGTTCCGAACTTGTCTTGAGCGCCGGAACAGCCTCTTCACCAGTTAAAGCCGCTATCCGGGCCATCACTGAAGTGGCGCAACTCGCAGGGGATTTTTGTACCGGCGCCTGCTATGAAGCTTCTGGTCTGCCAAAATTTTCAAGTTTAGAAGATACGGCATGGTTGCTACAAGGCCCCGTAGTCCCCCTGGATAGCCTCCCTTCCATTGACGCCGCCGATATTCGCGACGAACTCGCCAAGCTTGCCACCGGGCTTTCCGCACAAAACTTTCGTATCTACAGCATCGCCACAACGCACCCCGCCCTGGAGATTCCCGCACATTACAG
>WRKB01000294.1 GCA_009778295.1 Betaproteobacteria bacterium
CAGTTTTTCACAAATCCACCAATCCTGGTAACTATTGATCTCAATGGCGCGGTCATTCAGAAAATAGGGCACGGTATGCGCAATCCGCCCGGCGATCAACGCCTTGCTCTGCAGCATGATCAACGCTTTGCTCTCCACCAGCGCGCCATCATCCTCATCGCCAAGCAGGCTGTCGATACCTTCTTCCTGCTCTTGCCAGACCCGCTGGCGCACGCTCTTCACCGTCATCAGGCAGTCGGCCCCGGATGTCGCAAAACGCTGGTAGGCATCCTCCACATCCACCCAGGTCACCAGCGGACAACTCGCGCGGTATACTACGAGGTGTTCATACTCGCACGCTATCTGGGCCAATACGTTCCGCAACTCCGAAACGATGTCCAGCGAAGAAAAATGCAGTTCTTTGTTGTAATGCGCGCGTACGCCGCTGCGTTCGCAAATCAGTGTGATTTCCTGGCTGTCCGTAACCACCAGCACATCTTCGCCGTGCGCAACCGCACGGGCAGTGTGAACGGCGCGCTCGATCAAGGTCACTCCTGCCAGCTTCTTCACAAGTTGATCGGGAATGACCGCGTTCTTCTTGATGGCAGGAATGATAATACAACGCTGTTTCATGATGACCGCAATTCTTCCAGCACATGTTTGCTTGCGGCCAGCATATGCTCAAACTCCTCATCCGTCAGCCAATGTTGGAAGGGAAAGGAAATCATGCTGTCGTAAAAGGCATCGGCGTTGGCGCAATCGGCATGTTCCAGACCGAGTTTCACATAAAAGTCGTAACGGTTGAGCGGCAGGTATTGGACAACACATTTCACGCCATGCTTGTTGTACATGGCGCGGATAAAGGCGTCACGCTTGCCGTTGAGCATACGCGCGGCCAGCAGGTGATAATTGTGCCTTGTTGTGTCCACGCGGTGGAACTCAAGTTCCGGATAAGCGCTCAGTGCGTCGATGAAGCGCAGGGCGCGCGCACGTTTTTCCGCATTGATGCGGTCGATGCGCTCCAGCATTGCGATGCCGAGTGCGCATTCCATTTCGCCGATGCAATAATTATTTGGCCACAAGGCCTGTCCGTCGAGCATGGGCAGGTCCACATTGCCCATGGCGGGAATCCAGTAATCCTGGCGTTCGCCGGGGTAGGGACAATGCCCGTTATGGCGCAGCGCGGGGACAAGTTCGGCAAGTTTTTCATCGCGCACGACAAGCATGCCGCCTTCACCCAAGGTAGTCAGATTCTTGTGTGAATGGAAGGAGAAAATGGCCATGTCGCCAAAGGAACCAGAGCGCACGCCGCCAATATCCGCGCCTATGGACTGGGCAGCGTCCTCAATAACAAGGATGCCGCGCGAACGGGCCAGTTCCATGATCGCGGGCATGTCCGCCACATAACCGTACAAATGCACAACCACAATGGCGCGTGTTCTGGGCGTGAGCACGGCCCTGATTGTCTCCGCAGTCACCACGCGGGTCGCGAGGTCTATATCGGCCCAGACCAGCTGCGCGCCCTTTTTGGCATAAGGATAGGCCGAAGCAGTAAAAGTATGAGACGGAACGACAAGCTCATCGCCCGGCTTGAACCCGCACAACTGGGCGGAAAGTTCAAGGGCGGACACCCCGTTCATAACCGCGAAACAGGAACCTTCGGGTAATCCCTGATAGATAGCGAATTTTTTCTGAAATTCCTGAAGATACCGGCCCTGGGTCAGGGTTTCCCCATTCCGCATGGCATCCACAACGGCAGCGATTTCTTCCTCGGTATATTTCAAGGCGCGACCACTGAAATTGACCTTGATGTCCATGACCTTACATCCTTTTGAAGCGTTCAATCACATTCTCTTTGGGCAGAATTTTCTTAAAATCCGGCCCGAGACGGTTGGAGAGCGAATTATCATGTACGATGGTGCCGTTATAGAGGGTATCGTAATCCTCAGTACTCAAATTTTTGCAGATGCCCCCGGGCAATTTCACTTTCTGGCGTTCCAGCATATGCATGAACTGGGCGTGATGTTCTGGATAAATGTCTTCCAGCACGGTCAGGGCGTAACAGTTGGCTATGCCGTGGTGCATGTGCAGGGCAACGGAAAGTCCCGCAGAAAACGGGTGCACCACGCCCACATAACCAGTCGCCATGCCGCCCATGTAGGAGGCAATCATCATCTTTTCCAGATTTACCTCGCTCATCATGTCGTCAGAGAGAAAAATATCCTCGCACATGGACACAGCCTTTTCAGCCAAGGCATCCACAATGCGGTTGCGGTAGACGCCGGTAAGGGTCTCAAAGCAATGCATGTAGGTGTCCATGCCGGTGAATAAAAACTGATCGCGCGGTACAGTCCGGGTGAGTTCCGGGTCCATGATTATCTGGTCAAACACGGTATAGTCGCTGTTCATGCCTAGCTTGAGGCGCTTTTTCACATTACTGAGCACACAGGTACGGGAACATTCCGACCCCGTGCCGGCAAGCGTGGGCACGGCTATTTTATAGACAGGGGGGTTCTTTACCAGTTCCCACCCCTGGTAATCCTCCGCCAGACCGGGATTGGTCATGAGGTTTGCCACAGCCTTGCAGGAGTCCATGGTCGCGCCGCCGCCAAGCGCCACCATGCAGCAGGGCGGAGAAGACGCCCCCCGCACTTGCGCGGCCAGCACATCCATGTAGTCGGTGCTGGGCTCATCCGTCACATCTACATAGATAAGCTGGTCGCCTCGCTCCACAGGCAGGCGGGCGGCAAGATCCTTGCCGCGGAAAAAGTGGTCGACGAAAAAAACCACTCCTTCTCCTTTCGCCTTGCGCCGCTCGAATACAAGATCGCCAAGCTGCGCCAAGGCCCCCTTGCCAAAGATATAATAAGGAACATTCTTCACATTACGGTACATGGAACAACCTCGTGGCCATAGGCCGGTTACGTCGTGCGGGTTCTTTCTATTCCGCTTTGCAGGCTACAGCAAACGCCGCAAAAAGACAAACCCCGGCACGTTTTTCCGGCGCTTTTGCAGCGTCTTGCCGCTATTGTTTTCATGCTTCCAGTCGATAAAGCAGATATACCGCTTTGGCAAACACGTTGATCCCAAGCGCCATTCGGAGCGCCGCCCATGAACAGCAATGCCTTGAATATGGCCCTGCAGCTTTCCGTACAGGATATATTTTCCAGCTCCTGGTTTTCCAGCGCCTTGATGAACAGGGTCTGGACGGAAATGATGCGTTCCAGTCTGAACGGACTCATCCGGAACACAGGCGGCGCCGATCCGTTGGGCGCGGCCCTCGGTGGACGCCTGCGCGGAGATGCGGCCATGTTGCGCCAAGCTTCCTCCAACGTCTCCGAGGCGCAATCTATGATGAGCATGGCTGCGGCCGCTACCGGGAATATCGCAAGCCAACTCAAGGAAGCCCAAAAGCTGGCGGGCGATTTTTTGGACCTGGATCCGGACGATCCGAACTATATGACGCTTGCCGAGAAATTTCAGGCGCAATACGAAACCATCAGCAAAAACATCGACAGCATCATAAAAACTACCATGTACAACGGCATAGCCCTGCTGGACGGCAGCGCCTGGGGCACTGACGAGCGGCTCTCCGTGGCGCGGGATGCGGGCAACAACCCGGTGGCGGCCTCCATACATATCCAAGCCGGCGACGACGGCTTTCCCCTGACCTTCAGCAACATGAGTACGGAATTTGCCGATGTCGTCAACGGGCATCCGTTATTCAGCGATCCCGAAGGGACTCCTCGCCCGGAAGTGCTGACAGAACTCAGCCATCTGCAGAGTTCGGCGCAAATCATGGCGGATCTGTATGCCGGACGGGCGGGCAGCTTACAGGGACAGGCAACCTCCCTGCAAAGCCAAAGCAAAATACTCGAGGAAGCCGCCACTCAACGGGCCGGGACCCCCGCGCCGATGGGCATGCAAAATATATTGCTCAACCTCATCCTGCGGGATTCGGGCAGTATTTTCAGCGGAAAGGGATAACAGGAATTACAGCCTGCCGGAGCGGAAAATCTTCCAGGTCAGCTTGGCAACGGTAATGGCTTCATTCACGCCGGGTTTATCGCTGAATAAATTGGACGTGACACTTCCTTCCGACAGGGATTCAATGGCGGCAGGCCTGTCCGGATCCCCCCGTTCCTCTTGAAAGGCCGTTTCCTCTTGCACTTCTTCCAGCAAGGGAACCCCGCGCGCGAACAGGGATTTCGACCCGGTCTGCGCGCTCTGCCTGCGTCCCCGCATACGGCGTTGTTCGTCCATTTCCTCGCGCACTCCCTCGGCAAGCTTGTCCGCGACTTCGGGGGCCTTACTATACAGGGAGCGGCGCAGAGCATCCGCGTCCTGTTCGGGGGTATCGCTGTTATAAATCAATGTGCGGGCCAAGCGTTCACGAATGGCCCCCTTGGACGTGAGTTCGTAGCCTTCCGCCAACGCGGTGGCGGCTTCCGAGAACTTCCCGGCACGGATGAGACGTTCCGCCTCCAACAGAAAAGGGCTTTCCGAAAAGGGGGCTTCCTGGAGAAGGCGGGCGTACACGGTGCGGGCTCTATGCCATTTCGCCGCCTGAGCAAAGCTATGCCCGGCCCGTTCAAGGTAGAGCCTGTAACTTTGCTGATCGCCTTTGCCCTTCCAGGCGAGCGCAATGCCAAATTCTGCCTCGCCCCTGAATGCCAGTTGTTTGAGCGCCTGCTGGAACGCGCTGATAGCTTCATCCCACCTGCGCTGCTGCAGTTGCTCCAGGCCACTGTGGAATGCCTTTTCCGGCTCCTGTCCGCACGTATCCAGCGCGGCTTCAAAGCGCTCCAAGGCCTTATCGAAAAACTCTGTATTCAACAGGGCGCGCCCCAGGCTGAGCGTATCGCGATCCGCCTTGACCGCCGCAGCATATTCCAATGCAAGGCGCATGCTTTCTCCGGAATAGGGACGTACCAGCAGGCCGCTGTAGCCCTGTGCAAGCGACTTCACCTTTTCCTCCGGCGTCTCGGAGGAACTGACATGTAAAATGGGCAGACCTGCCAGCCGGGGGTGGGAACGCACAAGTTCCACAAAATCAGCGCCCGTCATATCCGCCAATTGATGATGTACCAGGACGACGTCCGGCATCGCACCCCGGTCGTTCTTTTCCTTGCCTGCCAGGAAACGCGCCGCATAGACGCCGTTGGTCATCACCCGCACCTGACCGACGCCTGCTTCGCGAAGGGCGCGGCGGTCAATCACGGCAAAATCCTCGCCTTGAGCGAGCAGAAGCGCCGTGGTAGCGAGCGGAGCGGAAGATGTGCTGTTCTGGGACATGGACGCCACAGCAGGGTCAAGAGGGAAAAAACGCGGCCGCGCATGGCTGCGGGACACAATCGCCACAGAACTCCCTCCTGCTGCCCTCCTAAAGGGAATATAGCCGTGCCGCAAGAAAGGGGCAAGCCTCCCGTTCTGCTGTCGCTTTTGCGTATCGCCCTGCATGGCTTCGTCTCCGTGTGCACAGAAAAATATATGCCTGTTTTTCCAGGGCGCTCTCAACACTGCTGTACGGGAAACCTGAAAGGAATGATTTTCCCCTGCCGCACAAACGAATTGGCCGTAGGCGAAGCGGCCTGGAGTGACTGTTCCCGGTCATATAACAAGCCACAATACGAACAGCGCCAGGTATTTTTGTGGTTTTCGAGGCGGATGAGCTTCCCGGTATACTCGTAACAGGGTTTACAAAAAGGACCGTGCTTGATGTCGCCCATACGCAGCCAGTACTGTCCCCTTTCAGTAATGAGATTTTGTGAAAGAAAAAGAATGTCTTCAAACTCCTGAACTTGCATCTTCAAAACGCCGACCTCATCGCAGAGAGCGATATAACGGGCCTGAAGCTCCATCAGGATGCGCCGGGCTCCTTCAAAATTTCCCTTGATCAACAACGCGTGTATTTCCTTGAAAGTGCGATACGCCACCATAGAATCCGTCCTGTTTGTCGTAGAGCATGTATTGTTGAGACGCTCCGTCAGCGCCTACAGCGAAAATACGCTTCCGCCTGCGCCTCGCGTTGGCAAGCAATACGCACCCCGAAATATCGCATCGGCAATGCGCCGGCCGACCGAAATTTTCCGGTGGTTTTCACGGGCCGTCATTCAAGTCTATCGGTAGCGGGGAAGAGAAACTTTAGAGGAGAAAGATGGGGACTAAACGGGAAGAATAAAAATTTATCAAATAATACAACATAATTATAAATACTAAAAAAAATATTGACTTTCTCGCGATTTTACATTTTTCGTTTCGACTCCGGCTCAAGAGAACGCAATAGTTCTGAAAGATGCTTTTGCTCCGCACTCTGCCCGGCGTTTACATAGGAATCTTTTTCTGCGTGCAGTTCTACACCCCGCTTTTGGGCGGGCATCTCCGCAAGCGGGCATCCACTGGATTCTTCGGTGGAACGCTGCGAATCGGCGGCCCGACGCAAGACCGCGTTACTGGCCCGTATGGGCACATGAGCCCGCAAAGCCAAGGCCACGGCGTCTGAAGGCCGACAGTCAAGTCTGTGCGTTTCGCCATTTGCCAGCAGCAATACCAAATCGGCATAATATGTGCCTCCACGCAAGTCGACCAACTCCGCGCCGCTCAGGCGCACGTTCAGGCTGTGCAGCACATTAAGACACAGATCATGCGTCAAGGGACGTTCTACCGATACGTTACCCAGGACCATGGAAATGGACATGGCCTCCAGCGGTCCGATCCTGATGGGCAAAAGCTCCTGGCTCATTTCTTCCTGAAGGAGCAGGATAGGGGCATGACTTGTCTCATCCAGAGTCAGACCCAAAACCCTCATGGTCAGCACGGCTTGTCTCCTGTGAGGCCCCAACAGGCCTTTATCTTATTCCAGTTCCAAATTAATATTGTGTTCTGCAATGCTGATTTATCGGCTCCGACGAGAGCATTCGCTTTAGCTCTCGAAATACTTCATATTTCTGCGCGGCATCTGAAGCCGCGTATTCCAATGCTATATCAGAATGCAAGCACTTTTGACGTAGAATTGGCATTATTCATCGCCTGGAGACGGTGGAAAATCGGCGCAAGCAAGATTACGGTTCCAAGCGCGTATGGCTGCGCCCTGCGAAACTGACCACTGTAATGATGTTTGCCCGCAGGAGCAACAGACAACGCGCCAGACATCCTCTCTCCGCCCTTCCAGGCGCATGGGTTCCAGCTTCGCATTTTTCTGTCCACAGGCAAGACAGGGGCGGATCAAAGCAGGGTCAAGCTCGTCCATGGCGGCAAAGTAACAGAAAGCCAGCTGAACCACAACAAGAGCGCCTGAGCCTGTTCCCGGAGGCCGCCCCAAAACAGCGCTGCATTCAAGGTGTGGAAGGAGCCTGGACCTCTCTGTCGCTTTTCTTCTTTTTTGAGCCATTTTTCTGAGATTTCATAACACGTTGGGAAACCTCTTTCTTCGACCCCTTTTTGGTGGCCTTTTCGCTTTTTCTGGCGGTTTCGATATCGGATGCGGTATCCTTGTTCAGATGTCCCAGCACAGCCCGCGCGTCCTTATCCCCCCCCTCGGCGGCCTTCCTGTACCAACGTCGCGCCTCTTCCACATTCCGCGTCCGGCCAAGACCATCCTCATACAATACTCCCAAACTGTACTGCGCAGTGGCATCCCCCTGCGCCGCTGCTTTGCCATACCATTCGAAGGCCTTGCCGTAATCCTGCTTTACCCCTTTGCCCTCTTCATACAAAAAGCCCAAATTATACTGCGCCGGGGCATAGCCCTGATCGGCAGCCTTCCGATACAGCTCCGCAGCTTTGACATAATCCTGCGCCACGGCAAACCCCTGAGCATAAAAGCTGCCGAGTTCGTTTTGGGAACTGGGATCTCCCTGTCCGGCCGCCTGCTGGAACCAATACAGAGCCTTGGTTTCACTGGTCTGGGTTCCTTTGCCGTGCAGATACATCCAGCCCAAAACGTACTGGGAAGGAGCATAATTCTGGTTGGCGGCCCGCTGCTGCCATTGAAACGCTTCTTGCGGATTTTTCGCCAGACCGCGGCCTTCGGCATACAGCAAAGCCAAATTATATTCCGCAACCGCCAGCCCCTGATCTGCAGCTTTACGGAACCATTTTGCCGCCTCGGAGGCGTTTTTCCCTACACCGCGGCCCTGCAACAAAAATGTAGCCAAACTGTTTTGCGCGCTGGGATCTCCCTGATCGGCCGCCTTGCGAAACAAGGCCGCCGCTTTGGATTCGTCCTTCGGGCATCCCCGCCCCGCAGCATACAGCCGTCCCAGCACATACTGGGCTTCAGCGTTGCCGCTCTCGGCCAGAGGCGCAAGTACTGCATGCGCAAGCGCGTAATCTTCACGTTCAAGGGCTGCGGCCGCTTCGCTCAATCCCGCAGGGTCCGCCGCCAATGCCGGGACAGCACCAAAAAATAGACACAGCCACAGAAAAAACGCGTGCATATCTTCGTAACCCCTCATTCTTATTCGTTTTGTAGGAAAGACTGATTAATGCCCTTTTTCTGCTGTCCGCGTCAGACTCCTCCCTAAGGAAGCTCGTGTATGTTTTGGACATAGGAGACTTGGCTTTCTCCGGGAGGAGTAGCGCATGCTTCATCTGCACGGACCTCGTGTTTTGTCGTGAAAGCTGTCCGGACGTTATGATGACGCAGAGCAGGGCCGCAACAATGTAATGCCCCTGCGATGGCGGCGAACTACTTCCCAAGCACCAGCAGCGTAGACTGGGCGATTTCGAGCTCTTCATTGGTGGGAATGATGAGCACCTTGATCTTGGATTCCAATTTGCTGATCACCCGCACGCCGGACTTACGGGTGCTATTTTCCTGTACATCGATGACGATGCCGAGGTCTTCCATCCCCTTACAGGCCTTTTCACGTAAAAAGGCATCATTTTCGCCGATGCCCGCAGTAAAAACGATGGCGTCCACATGGCCAAGGATGGCCATATACGCGCCGATCTGCTTCTTCACGCGCCACACGGCCATATCAAAGGCCAGCTGCGCCTTGTTGTCTCCCTTTTCGCGCTTGGCATGCACGTCACGCATGTCATTGGTGCCGCAGATCCCGAGCAACCCGGACTGTTTGTTCATCAGCGTATCGGCTTCTATAGCGCTCAACCCCTTTTTATCCATGATGAAGGGCACGAGGGCAGGGTCGATGGAGCCGCAGCGCGTCCCCATCATCAGCCCCTCCAGCGGGGTCAGGCCCATGGAGGTGTCGATACACACGCCGCCGCGTACTGCCGTCATGGAGCAGCCGTTGCCCAGGTGGCAAGTGATGTTGTTGACGTCTTCAGGTCTTTTTCCGAAGAATTGAGCCGTTTTTCTGGCAATATACTTGTGCGAGGTGCCGTGAAAGCCGTAACGGCGAATACGCAGATCCTCATAGAGACTGTAAGGTAACGGATACATGAAGGCATCGGCCTTCATGCCCATGCCGAACTCGGTGTCGAAAACCCCTACATTGGGTACGCCGGGGAAAAGTGTTTCCGCGACTTCAATGCCCATAAGGTTGGCGGGATTGTGCAGAGGCGCAAAGATAAAATTGTCGCGGATCATCTGTTTGGCCTTCGCGTCAATGACGGTAGGCATAGTGACGTCTTCGCCGCCATGCACCACACGGTGCCCGATGGCGAAAATCTCAGCTTTGTTCTTGATCACGCCGTCTTCAGGATCCGTAAGTAGCCGGATCATCTCTCTCATGCCTTCCACATGCGTGGTAAAGTGCTGCTCCAGTCTGACGGTCTTTTCTTTACCGGTACCGGGAGCTATCTTGTGAACCAGCGTGCCAGTAGGGTCGCCAATGCGCTCCACAAGGCCGGAGCAGAGCACGGACTCGCTGTCCATCTCAAACAGCTGATATTTACAGGAAGAAGAACCGGCATTGATGACGAGCACTTTCATATTCGTGTTTCCTTACTGCTTTTTTCCCGCTTGGGCCTGAATGGCCGTGATGGCAACGGTGTTGACAATATCCGGCACAGTACAGCCGCGCGACAGGTCATTTACAGGCTTATTGAGTCCTTGCAGCACCGGGCCGATGGCAATGGCGTCCGCAGCGCGTTGTACGGCCTTGTAGGTGTTATTGCCGGTATTCAGGTCAGGGAAGATGAAAATTGTGGCCCGCCCCGCAACTTGGCTGCTGGGCAGCTTGGTTCTGGCAACGTCGGGATCGATGGCGGTATCATACTGAAGCGGTCCCTCAAGCAAAAGGCCGGGGGCCATTCCCTTGGCGATGCGGGTGGCTTCGATAACCACATCCACATCTTCGCCCTTACCGGAAGATCCCGTAGAGTATGAGAGCATGGCTATCCGCGGTTCGATACCGAACACTTCGGCAGTCGCAGAGGTGCTGAGGGCGATTTCGGCGAGCTGCTGCGCAGTGGGATTGGGGTTGACAGCGCAGTCGGCGAAGACGAGCACGCGGTCTTTGAGGCACATGAGAAAGGCACCGGAAACCACGGAAACGCCGGGCTTGGTCTTTATGAACTCCAGGGCCGGGCGGATGGTATGGGCCGTCGTGTTGACCGCGCCGGAAACCATGCCGTCCGCGTGGTCCTTGTAGACCATCATGGTGCCGAAGCAAGCCACGTCAATCATACGATCGCGCGCCTGTTCAAGGGTGATGCCTTTTTGCTTGCGCAGTTCAGCATAGGTGGCCACATAGTCTTCAAAATGAGGGGAACGTTCCGGCTGGAGGATGGTAACGTCCATATCAAGGCCAAGATTGGAAATCTTCTGTCCGATGCGGTTGGCGTCGCCGAGCAGGATGATATCCGCCACATCACGGCGCCTGAGGATATCCGCGGCGCGCAGGATGCGTTCCTCTTCTCCTTCTGGCAGGACAATGCGCATTGTAGCATTTTTGGCGCGCTCGATGAGGTCAAATTCGAACATCACCGGCGTGACCTTGGTAGAAGTCCGTCCGATAAGGCGTTTGGACAAGGCGGTTTTGTCCACATGCCTTTCAAAGGTGCCCAGCGCGGTACTCAGCTTGCGCGTGTTGTCGGGATCAATACGGCCATACAGTTGAGAAAGGGTCTGGATGGTCTTATACGTATGGTCCTTGGCCAGCAGGATGGGGAGGGGAACGCCTGTCCAGCCTTCGATCAACCGGTGTACATTGGGCGTCAGATTGATGCCGCCTGTGAGCAGGATACCCGATATATCCGGATAAGCCGAGGAAAGCCGGGTAGCCAGCGAAGCGAGAATGATGTCCGCCCGGTCCCCGGGGGTGATGATGAGATTATCGCCGGTGACATGATCCAAAAAATTATGCACCTGCATAGCCGCAATCAGGTAATCACCCACCAGGGTATCCATACGTCCGTGTCCATATAGCACTTGGGCATCCAGCCATTTACGCACGTCTTCCATGGTGGGCTTGGCCAGAACGGGATCGTCCGGCAATACGTAAATCAAAGGCTGGGCGGCGTGTTTACAGTGCAGGCTCAGGGTGATGGTCTTCTGCGCTTCTTCGTCGACAGAAGTTCGGTTGATGACAACACTGGTCAGATCAAGCCCCTTTTCTTCCAGCAGGTCAATGGTGGACTGGGTGGAAGTGAGGATCTCATCAACACTTTTTTGCGCGCCGCTGCCTACCAGCATGACCGCACAGCCGAGGTTGGCTGCAATATCCGCATTGAGTTCAAACTCAAAGGTGCTGTCCTTGTTTATGAAATCTGTGCCTTCACACAACACGAAGTCGTAATTTTTGGAAAGATCGCGGAATTTTTTCAGAATATTTTCCAGCAATACTGTGCGCTGCCCACTGTTGATAAGCGCGCGGGCTTCATCCAGCGTGTACGCGAAGGTTTCGGAATAGGGCTGAGAAAGCTTGAAGTATTGTAAAACCAAGTTAATGTCATGATCCCGGTCATAAAGCGTGGGTTCGCCTATAATGGGTCTGAAAAAGGCTACCTTGCGCACTTGGCGCAGCAAGAGATGCATCATACCGAGCACAATGGCGGATTTGCCGGTGCGGGCTTCTGTGGGCGTGATATACAGATTGCTGGGCATAAATATTCCCTTTGTTTTTGTTAAGGGCTAGGGGCTGTTTCTCACTAAAACATTTCGTATCAAAGACAAGAAAAGTGGCCCTTTTTGCAAGGGGAATGAACTCTTAAAAGGTACTCGACCGAAGAAAAAAGGCCACTTGACGCAGTAGTTGACGAAAGATTTATTTGGAGGCAGTCCCTCGAGCGGTTCAGCTTTAAAGTGGATTTTCGCCCGCTTACAGATGACGACAGCCGCGAAATGACAATCTCAAGCGTACCATGCTCTACAGAGACAAAAGCCCGAATGCAGAGCAGCGGCCATTGGCCGCTGCTCTGCATAGTTTACGGGATTACTTCCGTTCGCCTGAGCCAGGCAGTTCCGCCAGAGACTTGTACTGGCTGTAGCGGTCGTTATAGGCCTTTTCCAGTTCGGCCCGCAGCTTTTTGGAAGCTTCGGGGTCCATCTTGGCAAGAGCTGCATAACGATTTTCACCGGCCAGAAATTCCTGCAGCGTCCCGTTGGGAGCTTTACTTTCCAGCACGAAGGGATTCTTGCCTTCCTTCGCCAAGTCGGGATGGAAACGGTACAGGGGCCAGTAGCCGGATTCCACAGCCAGCTTGCCTTCTTCCATGCTTTTGTCCATGCCCTTGCGAATACCCTGGTTAATACAAGGGGCATAGGCAATGATGAGCGAAGGACCTTTATAGGCTTCGGCTTCCGTGAAGGCTTTCAAGAGCTGCTGCTTGTTCGCGCCCATACTCACGGAAGCTACGTAGACATAGCCGTAGGTCATAGCCATGGCGCCGAGGTCTTTTTTCCCGATGCGCTTGCCGGCAGCGGCGAACCTGGCGATGGAGCCAAGCGGCGTAGCTTTGGAAGCCTGACCGCCGGTATTGGAATACACTTCGGTATCCATCACCAGCAGGTTGATGTCCGCGCCGGAAGCAAGCACATGATCCAGGCCGCCGTAACCGATATCATAAGCCCAGCCATCGCCGCCGAAGACCCAGACGCTCTTCTTGACGAAGAGATCTGCCATGTTCCAGATATCTTCCGCCTTGGGGCAGGCAGGCGCATCGGATAGAGCAGCCAACAGATCATCGCCCGTCTTTTGGGAAGCTCCCGCATCGTCTTTAGCGTCAATCCAAGCCAGCAGGGCTTTCTTCAACGCGGCGGGCGCAGCTTTTTCAGCGGCCAGTTCTCCGGCGATTTTTGCCAGGTAGTTACGACGTTGCGTATAGGATGCCGCTATGCCGAAGCCGAATTCCGCAGCGTCTTCAAAAAGAGAGTTACCCCAAGCCGGGCCGCAGCCTTCCTTATTCATCGTATAGGGGGTGGTGGGGGAAGAGGCTCCCCAGATGGAGGAACAGCCCGTGGCATTGGCGACGATCATGCGTTCGCCGAAGAGTTGGGTCAGTACCTTGACGTATGGGGTTTCACCGCAGCCGCCGCAAGCGCCGGAGAA
>WRKB01000295.1 GCA_009778295.1 Betaproteobacteria bacterium
CGCCGAGAGCGAAACGGACGGGGAGCAACCGGCCGCCCCTGTTGCGCCGGCTGCGCCAGTTGCGGCAGACGAGATGGAAGTGGTCTACGACTTCAACCACTATTCCGGACTCTGCCGGGTAGCGCTTCGGGTGCGCGTCCCAAGAGACAAGCCCAGTTTGCCGAGCATTTCCGCCCTGTATCCCGGGGCTGACTGGCACGAACGGGAAACTTACGAATTTTTTGGTATTGTCTTTGAGGGACATCCCGATCTTAAACCGTTGCTCCTGCCCGAGGACGCCGATTTCCACCCATTGCGCAAGGACTTCGCCTCATGAGCGTGCACGCTACGTCCCACATCGGAGAAACCTTTGTCCTGAACCTCGGGCCGCAGCATCCGGCCACTCACGGCGTTCTGCGCATCAAGCTCACCATGGACGGTGAATACATAGCCCAGGCGGAACCCGTATTGGGGTACTCCCACCGCATGCACGAGAAAATGGCTGAAAACCGTTCCTGGCACCAATTTTTACCCAATACCGCCCGTATGGACTACCTGCATGCCCTGGCCTTCAATCTGGCCTATGTCTGCCTGGTGGAACGAATGACGGGCATTGAGGCGCCCGAGCGCGCACAGTACATCCGGGTCATCACTACGGAGTTGAACCGCATAGCAAGCCATCTGGTGTGGTTCGGAGCCTTTGTCCTGGATCTCGGAGGTTTTTCTCCGCTTCTCTATGCCTTTGACGACAGAGAGTATATCCTGGATCTTTTGGAAAACGTCACCGGTTCGCGCCTCACCTACTGTTATTTCCGCTTCGGCGGCGTCTATAACGACATCGACGAGGATTTCGTCCCGGGCGTCAAGGATTTCATCAAGCGCATGCGTTCGCGCATCCCCATGTACCACAGCCTTGTGACTAAAAATATTATTCTCGTGAAGCGTCTCAAAGAGATCGGTCCGATCCCGGCGGAAATGTGCCGCAAGTACGGCGCCACAGGGCCGGTGGCCAGGGGCGCGGGCATCAACTTCGACGTGCGCAAGCACGAGCCTTACTCTCTTTACTCCGCATTCGACTTTGACGTGCCCGTCTATCCGGAAGGCGACTCCATGGCGCGGTACATGGTGCGCATGGACGAAATCCTGGAGAGCCTGCGCATCATAGAGCAAGCGGTAAACCGCCTGCCAGACGGTTCCGTCATGGCCGATAAAGTGCCGAAGTCCATAAAACCGCCCAAGGGCGACTGCTATCAGGCTGTGGAAACGGCGCGCGGCTCCTTCGGCATCCGGGCTGTCAGCGATGGCACGTCTACCCCGTACCGCATGAAGCTGCGCTCCCCCACATATTCCAATCTGAGTCTCTTTGCCGAGGCCAGCCAGGGCATGCTCCTGCCGGATGCGCTGGCATTGCTCGGCAGCTTGGATCTGGTGATCCCGGAGATAGACAGGTGAGGATCCTCTGATGACACTTCATCCAGAACTGGTCGAACTCATACGTATTGTAGCCTATATTGTTGGGCTTATTATTTTTATTGCCTTAAACGCCGCCTATCTGGTGTGGGTGGAGCGCAAGGTCGCGGGGCATATCCAGCGGCGGATCGGCCCCAAAGAAGTCGGTCCCTGGGGACTTTTGCAGCCCATAGCCGATGGATTGAAGCTTATGACCAAGCAACTCATCATCCCCTATGGCGTGGACGTGACGCTTTTCAAAATCGCCCCCATCCTGGTCATGATCCCGTCCGTCATGTGTTTTGTGACCATACCCTTTGGCGAGAACCTGGTCGCCAGGAACCTGGACGTGGGGCTTCTGGCCATCTTCGCCTTTGCCTCTGTGAATGTCCTGGGTTTGCTCTTCGGGGCATGGGGATCGCGCAACAAGTTCGCAATCATTTCCGCGGCGCGCGTGGTCTCCCAAAACGTAGCCTATGAAATTCCCATGCTGGTGGTGGTGATTACCATTGTGATGGTAAGCGGCAGCATGAATCTGCACGACATCGTCACTCAGCAGATGGGCGGGTTCTGGCACTGGAACATCTTCAAGTTCACGGCCAGCCCACTCATGCCTGTGGCCTTCATCATCTTCTTCGTGTGTATGCTGGCCGAGACCAACCGGGCGCCCTTCGACATGGCCGAATCCGAGAGCGAACTCGTGGCCGGAGCCTTCACCGAATACCCGGGCATGGGGTTCGGTATCTTCTTTATGGCTGAATATGCCAACATCGTGGTGGGAGCGAGCCTTGCCACCATCCTCTTTTTGGGCGGATGGGACAGCCCCGTCGGAATCTTCCCCGGAGTGATCTGGTTTTTGCTCAAGATGTACGCCCTCGTCTTCACCGTCATCTGGATCCGCTGGACGTTTCCCAGAACCACCTTCTATAGCCTGCTCAATCTTTCCTGGAAGATACTCATCCCGATATCTTTCGCCAATCTTGTCCTCACCAGCGCGATGCTCAAGGTGTTCTAACATGTATACCTACCTCAAGGAAATCTGCGTCGGAACATGGAGCCTCCTGGTGGGCCTGGCCATCACCATCAGGTACTTTTTCCAGCCTGTGGTCACGGTGCAGTACCCGCACCAAGCTCTGCCCATGCCGCCGCGATTCAGAGGACACACCGAACTTGTATGGGATGAAAAAAAAGCGGGCCACAAATGCATCGCGTGCATGGCCTGCCAGCGGGCATGCCCCTCCGGCTGCATCACCATACTCGGAGAAAAAGGCGAGGGCGTGAAGCAGAAGACCACCCTCGCCAGCTACAAACTCAACTTTACCACATGCAGCCTGTGCGGTTTATGCGTGGAGTCCTGCCCCACAAAAGCCCTGGACTTTTCCAAGGAGTTCAATCTTGCCGGAACCACGAAAGAAACCTATGTTTATGACCTCTTAAAGCGTTTTGAGGAGAAGTATTCATGAACCCGTCCCTGTTCTCGTTCGAGGGGCTTGCGGGGCTCATCTTCCTGGCCTGTATCGTCTGCACCCTGGCCGGGGCGCTCATCGCCACCAACACCCTCAGGCTTATCCGGGCGGTCGCCGGGCTTGCCATGTGCTTTCTCGGGCTGTCGGGGGTTTATGTGTTTCTCGGCAGCCCGTTCGTAGCCCTCATGCAGCTTCTCATTTACGTAGGCGCGGTGTGCACCACCATCATCTTCGCCGTCATGCTGGCCGAAACCAAAGCGGCCAGGCACGTAACCCCGCGTGGGAAGCCGCGCGTCGTTTTGGCCATTATAGTGAGTTTTGTTCTCGCCTGGGCGCTCATTCAGCTCGGGCTCAACACCGAATGGCCCAATCTCTCCGGCAATGCATGGGAACAAGGACTCGGCAGCGTGGAGAATATCGGAACATCGCTCCTGACTACCTATTCCATGAGTTTTGAACTGATCTCCCTGGTACTTCTGGCGGCCATTGCAGGTTCGCTCGTTCTCGCCCGGACGGGAAGGCACAAATCATGAACATACTGACCTTATACACAAATTTGGGCGTCTACCTGGTACTGGGAGCTCTTCTTTTTGCTCTTGGCTTCTACGGCATGGCGCGCCGGCGGAGTTTCATCGGGATGCTGATCGCGGCGGAATTGATCCTGGCCGGAGCTTCGGTCAACTTTATGGCCTTCAGCCGCCTGCTGTCGCCGAGCCCCGCCACCGGGCAGATCGTCACCCTGTTCATCATGGCTGTGGCCGCAGCCGAGGTAGCCATCACGCTTTCGATCATCATCGCCGTGTACCGCAACTACAAGTCCATCGACGCCGAGGATGTCTCGGAATTGAAAGGATAGAAGGAAGGGCCATGGACGCCATTGTTTCCGTCAAGCCGCTTCTGGCCGTGCTTGCAGCCTTAGCGGGATCCCTGCTGGTCATGCTTTCCGGGAAGCGGCCCAACGTGCGCGAGAGTTTTTCCACGCTCGCCGCCGCGATCATGTTTTGCATCGTCCTCTCCATGGTTCCGGACGTGGCCCCGGCCCCTCTGGGGCAGGGCAGAACCCTGGTCTGTCCGCTTGCATCGCTCCTGCCGGGGGTGAATATCGCTTTCCGGGCCGATCCGTTCTCCATGATCTTTGCCCTGGCCGCCTCGTTTCTGTGGATTATCGCTGTGTTTTACTCCATGGGCTACATGCGGGGCCTTCGCGAGCACGCCCAGACCCGCTTCAACGCATGCTTCGCCCTGGCTCTGTTCGGAGCCATGGGCGTGGCCTTTTCGGACAGCCTCCTCACCCTCTATCTTTTTTACGAGATCGTAAGCATCACCACCTATCCGCTGGTGGCCCACCACCAGGATGAAGAAGGGTACGAGGGGGCAAAAAAGTACATTGTGTATCTCACGACCACGGCCAAAGGACTCATCCTGCCGGCCATGATCCTCATCTATGTGCTGACCGGCTCGCTCGACTTCGCGCACAACATACGCCAGGGCATTTTTCCGCCGGACGTGAACGCCCTTCTGGTGACCATCCTCTATGTCTGCTGCATACTGGGCTTTGCCAAAAACGGCATCATGCCCTTCCATAACTGGCTGCCCGGCGCCATGGTGGCGCCCACTCCGGTCTCGGCCCTCCTGCATGCGGTGGCCGTGGTCAAGGTAGGCGTCTTCTGCACTACGCGCGTCATGCTCTACGTCTTCGGCACGGATATCATGCAGGCGTTGAACCTGGGCGTGCCAACCGCCTACTTTGTTTCCTTCACCATCCTGGCCGCCTCAATCATCGCCCTGTCCAAGGACAATCTGAAGGCGCGGCTCGCTTATTCCACCGTGAGCCAGCTCTCCTACATTGTGCTTGGCGTGGCCCTGCTCACTCCTGACGGCATCCAGGGCGGACTTATCCACATCGCCAACCACGCATTTTCCAAGATCACCCTCTTCTTCTGTGCCGGCGCCATATACGTGGCCACCCACAAAAAATCCATCTCCGAGATGAGCGGACTCGGGCGCGTCATGCCCTTCACCTTCGCGGCCTTTGCCGTAGCCTCGCTCTCCATGATTGGAGCTCCGCCGGTAGCCGGTTTTGTGACCAAATGGAAACTTTTGGTGGGAGCAATGGAAATGCCCGCGCATTCTACAGGCATCCTCCTGGTGCTTCTGGCCAGCACAATCCTCAACGCCGCCTATTTCGCGCCCGTCACCTACCGGGCCTTTTTCGGCAAACGACCGGACGGAGAGGCCGACACAGGCATCCAGGAAGCCCCTCTCGCCATGGTCGTCCCGTTGATGATTGCCGCGTTTATTTCGCTCATAATGGGTATTTACCCGGATTTCTTTATGATGTTTGTCAAGGCGGTGACAGGATGATAGTTCGGCTCATCGACTTTTTGCGTGACAGGCTCGGTCTTGTCATCAATATCTGTTACGTGGCGCTCGGGCTTCTGGTGCTCTGGGACACGCTTTTCGTGGACAAAGGGCACGCCGAATTCTGGTTCGAGAAGCTGCCCGGCTTCTGGTCCGTGTTCGGTTTTCTGGCCTGCGTGGTCATCATCCTCTTCTCCAAGTGGTTCGGCCACCTGGGCATCATGACCCGCGAGGATTATTATGATCGCTAACGTCTGGCTGCACCCGACGCTTATCTATCTGATCGGCGCATTTTTTCTGCCCCTGATCCCGCGGGGGCTGAGAAAGCCGTATCTCGTTTTCGTACCTTGCCTGGCCTTTCTCGGCGTGCTCACCATGAACGGCAGCCACGGCGTCCACGGCGTGTTCCAGTATCTGGACTGGACCGTGATATTCGGCCGGGTTGACGCCTTAAGCCTGGTGTTTGCCCACATTATGACGCTTATGTGCGTCATCGGCACCATCTATGGCCTGCATGTGGAA
Source organism: Betaproteobacteria bacterium (assembly GCA_009778295.1). Taxonomy (GTDB): domain Bacteria; phylum Desulfobacterota; class Desulfovibrionia; order Desulfovibrionales; family Desulfovibrionaceae; genus WRKB01. The sequence continues at coordinate 5,778 of WRKB01000295.1, forward strand.
CGCGACGCCGAACACATCGCGGCGTGGCTCTATGTGGCCGGCTCGCTTGGGGTCATCTTTTGCGGCGACTACCTGACGCTTTTTCTCTTCTGGGAGCTCATGGCCTTTTCGTCGGTATTTCTTATCTGGTTCAGGGGCCGCAAGCAGTCGCTCGGCGCAGGCTACCGCTATCTCCTGGTGCATGTGGCCGGCGGATTGTTTCTTCTGGCCGGGATCATCCTGCGTTACAAGGCCACCGGTGGTGATCTCTCGTTCGGCCCCATTGGCGTGGACCATCCCACCCTGCCCACCTATCTCATCATGATCGGCTTTATCCTGAACGCGGCAGTGCCCCCGTTGCACGCCTGGCTTCCCGATGCATATGCCGAAGCTACGGTCAACGGCGCGGTGTTCATGTGCGCCTTTACCACCAAGACCGCTATCTATGCCCTGTGCCGCGCTTTCGCCGGCATGGAGATCCTCGTGCCCCTCGGGGTGTGCATGGCCCTCTACGGTGTTGTCTATGCGGTGCTTGAAAACAACATCCGCAAGCTCCTGGCCTACCACATCATAAGCCAGGTGGGGTACATGGTGGCCGGAGTCGGGATAGGCACCGAGCTGGCCATTAACGGCGCCTGCGCCCACGCATTTGCCCATATCCTTTACAAGGGCCTGCTCTTTATGGGATGCGGCTCAGTGCTGCACATGACCGGCAAGAGCGACTTTTCGGAACTTGGCGGGCTGTACGACAAAATGCCCAAGACTTTTGTGTATACCTTGATCGGGGGCCTTTCCATATCCGCGTTCCCGCTCTTCAGCGGCTTTGTCAGCAAATCCATGATCGTGGCGGCCGGAATGGAATCCCACCACGCCACGGCGGCACTCCTTTTGCTGGTGGCGTCAGCGGGCACCTTCCTGCATACAGGTCTTAAGGTGCCCTATTTCATATGGTTCGGGAAAAACAATTGCAGCGCGCAAACCCGCGAACTGGCCAAAGACCCGCCGAGCAACATGCAGTGGGGCATGGCCATCGCCGCTTTTCTCTGCATCTTCATCGGCTGCTACACGCCCTATCTTTATTCCATGCTGCCCTATCAGGCGGCGGCCGCCGAATACCATCCGTACGAGCTCTCGCACATCTCCGAAACCCTGCAAATCCTTTTGTTCACAGCCCTGGGATTCTTCCTGCTGCTTAAAAAGCTCACGCCTGAGGCCAAGATCAGCCTCGACATGGACTGGTTTTACCGCATGGGGGGACGCGCCTTCGCGTGGTTCGCCCAAAAGCCCGTGCAGGGAGCGGACAACGTGGTCAGCGAAGCCTACCGGACCACGGGGCTTGTCCCGCTTATGGCTACCGCCCGCTTCTGGTCCTGGTTTGACTGGAACGGCATCGATCTGGTTGTCGACGGCATTGCCCGCACGGTGCGGAACGCCGGGGCAAATCTTCGGCACATGCAAAGCGGCCAGCTCCAGGTGAGCATCCTCGCGGCAATGTCTCTTGTGGCGATAGCCCTCGTACTGTATGTTTTCGTCTGATTTTCCAAGGGAGAACGGGGAATGGATTTTTTGACCATAAGCACGCTCGGGTACCCGCTGCTGAGCATCCTGATCTTTCTGCCTTTGGCCGGCGCGGCGGTGTTGCCGCTTTTACGCTCCGACAATGCCGCGCGCTATTGGGCCCTTATCGTGACGATCGCCGTGGCCGTACTCTCTTTGCAGCTGTATTCCCACTTCGACCCGAGTTCCGCGCGCTACCAGTTCGGCGAGACCATGCCCTGGATCACCTCGCTCCACATCAATTATACTGTGGGCGTGGACGGCATATCGCTCCTGTTGGTGCTGATGACGACGCTGCTCATGCCGCTTTGCGTGCTGGGGTCCTGGCGCTATATTGAGAAACGGGTCAAGGAGTTCATGTTCTGCCTCCTGCTTATGGAAACTTCCATGGTGGGGGTTTTTGCGGCCTTGGATTTCGTGCTCTTTTACGTGCTCTGGGAAGCCATGCTCATCCCCATGTATCTGCTTATCGCCATTTGGGGAGGGCCGCGCAAGGAATATGCCTCCATCAAATTCTTCCTGTATACTCTGGCAGGTTCTGTGCTTCTCCTGGCGGCCATTATCGGCCTCTATCTCTCCCAGGGCACCTTCTCCATCCCGGCCATGATGGGCAAGCCCTATTCCATGATCTTCCAAACCTGCGTTTTTCTGGCCTTTTTTCTGGCATTCGCCATCAAGGTGCCCATGTTCCCCTTCCACACCTGGCTTCCCGCCGCGCATGTGGAAGCGCCCACGGCAGGCAGCGTCATCCTGGCCTCGGTGCTCCTTAAAATGGGCACCTACGGTTTTTTGCGTTTCTGCCTGCCCATAACCCCGGACGCTACCCGCATGTTCCTGCCCTATGTACTCTGGCTCTCGGTGGCGGGCATCCTCTACGGCGGCTTTACCGCCCTGGCCCAGAAGGATATGAAAAAGCTCATCGCCTATTCGAGCGTGGGCCATATGGGCTTTGTGACGCTCGGCATCTTCGTGCTGAACCAGCGCGGCATTGAGGGCGCCATCCTCCAGATGTTGAACCACGGCATAACTACCGGCGCCCTTTTCTTCTGCGTGGGGATGATCTACGAACGCACCCACAGCCGCGAACTGGATCACGCCGCCGGAATCGGCAAATTCGTTCCCATTTACGTCACGTTCCTCACAGTTTTTTCGCTCTCCTCTCTGGCCTTCCCCGGCACCAACAGCTTTACGGGAGAATTTCTCATCCTCTCCGGCAGCTTTGCTAAGCACAAGCTGCTTTCCGCCTGCGCCATTCCCGGCGCGGTACTGGCCGCCGCTTACATGCTCCGCATGCTCCAGCGCATGATCTGGGGAGGAACGAAAAATCCCGAGCATGCAGGCCTCACGGATTTAAGCGCCAGAGAAGTGATCATTCTGGCTCCACTTCTGGTTTTTGTCTTCTGGATCGGGTTTGCGCCGGCACCGTTCATGAATGTGATGCACGCAAGCGTCAGTCAGTTGATCGAACAGGCGGGGGTCCACTCGGCGCAGGCGCCGTCCATGGCCTCGCTCATGTTCCCGTAACCCCGCAGTGTCCCATGGAGACATAAAGGCACCATCATGAAGCTTATATTGTTCGCACCGGAACTGATACTCCTGCTCGGCGGCCTGCTGCTTTTTTCCCTCAGTCTCTGTAAGCGCCGCGCCGGATTGCCCCGGCGGCTGACCCGGCTTGTGGCCCTTGCCGCCACCGTGGCCTGCGCGCTGACTCTGCACGCCCAGGGCACGCTCTTTTTTGACGCCTACCGGATCGATCTCTTTTCCCAGCTCATGAAGTGCATCACGTGCGCGGGCTTTGCCGCAGCGCTTTTCGCAAGCAGCAGCCTGACAGGCGTTGCCGAAGAAATCCGGGCGGAGTATTACTTTTTTCTCATCCTTTCCTCTCTGGGGCTGGTCCTGCTGGTCAGCAGCGCCGATCTGCTGACCATGTTCATATCCCTTGAACTCTCTTCGTACTCTCTCTACCTGCTCGTGCCCATGCGCGACGACAGGCAGGGGCTTCGCATCCAGATGGAGTCAGCCATCAAATATATTCTTTTCGGCGTGGCCGCCACCGGAGTGATGCTTTTCGGCATGAGTTATCTTTTCGGCCTGACGGGCACCATTACATTCCACCAACTCCTTCCCGCCCTGCGGCCCATGATGCACAACCCCGCGGCGCTGGCCGCCATTGCCATGACGCTTGGCGGCTTCTTCTTCAAGCTTACAGTCTTCCCCTTCCACTTCTGGGCGCCTGACGTCTACCAGGGCGCATCCAACGAAACCGCCGCGTTTATTGCCTCCGTGCCCAAAGTGGCTGCTGTGGGCCTGCTTGTCCGCATAGCTTCCCTCGCCACGCCGGACGGATCTTTTCTGGTTCTCATGCTGGCGACTCTCTCGGTCTGTTCCATGTTCTACGGCAATCTGGCGGCCCTTGTGCAAACAGACGTCAAACGCATGCTGGGCTTTTCCGGCATCGCCCACGCCGGATACATCATGCTGGGGCTGGTCACCCTTGGAGAGACAGGCTATGCGACAGCCATCTATTATGTGATCGGCTACCTTGTGATGATCCTCGCCGGTTTTCTGGTGGTCTGCGCCGTATCCAAGGATGGCGAAAACGTGCTTGTATCCGACCTGAACGGCCTCTACAAACGCTCGCCCCTTTTGGCCTTTACCCTGGCGGTGAGCATGTTCGCCATGGCGGGGATTCCGCCTTTCGCGGGATTTATGGGCAAATTCATGCTCCTTACCGCAGCCTACAAGGCGGGCTTTTTACCCCTGGTCATCATTGCGGTGGTGAACACCGCCATATCTATATATTATTACCTGTGCGTGGTGAAAGCGGCCTATTCCGGCGATCCCGGGGACAGCCCGGGCCTTGCCGTTGCGCCTTCCACCAAGGCCGCCAGCGCGCTTTTGACGGTAGTGACCGTTGCCCTCGGCGTTATGCCGGATCGCGTCCTGGCCATAGCCACAGAGGCCGTCAAAGCCATCTTGTAGCGCTTGCTTCCGCCACCGCATCTTTGCCTTCTTCCAGAACACTTTCACTTTGAAAATGGCTCTGTTATATGAAATGATTGATTTTCTATCTCGTATAACAGAGCAAAAGGCACGCTCACTCTGGCGTTATACGGCGCAAGTATATTGCGCCTACGCCGCCTTCGTGGCGGGCAGCCGCCCAAAAGCAACAGGCAAGAACAACGTGCTTATGATAAGGAGCTTTACAAGGCTCGGTATTTGATAGAGAAAGCTTTCCTTTATTTGAAGCAATGGCGCGGTATTGCCACAAGATATGCTAAAAATACGGCCTCTTTTCTGGCGGCGATACACATCAGATGCATTTTTCTTTGGGCTTAAATCTCGTGACTATACTATCTAAAAGAACTCTATTCTAATGAGCAAAACTACAATAAAAAGAATAAAATAGAGATCATACCATATGATCAATACCTGGAGATACAAAGAAGGTCGCGGTAACAGTTTAGACGACGCTACCTCATGAATCGCCTCTCCCCGGCCTCAACACAGATTTTTGCGCCTGTTCTGTCAGCATGTCTGGCGACTTCCTGCGGCGCCATGGACCACTGACTGTTTCCGGCTGGACATTCCAGCCGCTAATCCCTTATCATACCGGACTCTCAGGGAGGACCCCCTATGCCGCTCTTGCATCCCAAGCGCAACCCGGTTGTTATGACCCTCAAGGAAAACTCCGCGCCTGAATTGTTTCGGGACATGTTCCCGTATACCAAGGTCAGCCGGGTAGCCTTTGACGGCATTTATGTCGAGCCGCGTCCAGCCTCGCCCATGTTCATAACGGATACCACCTTCCGTGACGGGCAACAGGCCCGCCCGCCCTACACGGTCGCCCAGATCGTCCGCCTGTATGAAATGCTTCATGAACTTGGCGGTCGTGGCGGTCTTATCCGGGCGTCGGAATTTTTTATGTATTCCGAAAAAGATCGACAGGCCATAGAGGCTTGCCGGGCCATGGACCATGCTTTTCCCCAGGTGACCGGCTGGATTCGCGCCACTAAGGAGGATCTGCGTCTGGCCAGGGACATGGAATTCAAAGAAATCGGCATGCTGACAAGCGTGTCTGACTACCACATTTTTTTAAAACTTGGCTGGGACAGGCGGCAGGCTTTTGATCACTATGTCGCGATGGCCTCCCAGGCTCTGGAGTGGGGCATAACACCGCGTTGCCATTTCGAAGACGTGACCAGGGCAGACGTGCAGGGCTTTTGCCTGCCCCTAGCGGCCAAGCTGGTGGAACTCGGCAAAAGTAGCGGCCTTCCGGTAAAAATACGCCTGTGTGACACCATGGGCTACGGCGTGCCGTATCCGGGCGCGGCCCTGCCGCGTTCCGTGCCGCGTCTGGTGCGGGCTTTCACCGATGAAGCGGGCGTACCCGGAGAATATCTGGAATGGCATGGGCATAACGACCTGCACAAGGTTCTGATCAACGGCACAACGGCCTGGCTGTACGGCTGCGGCGGCGTCAACTGCACGTTGCTGGGCTTTGGCGAACGTACCGGCAACAGCCCTCTCGAGGCTATGGTGATCGAATACATCTCTCTTACCGGCGACGACAACGCGGCCAATCCCAAGGTCATCAGCGCCATCGCCCGCTATTTCGAAACGGATCTGGATTATCGCATTCCGGACAACTACCCTCTGGCAGGGCGCGACTTCAACGCGACCAGCGCGGGCATTCATGTGGACGGTTTGGCGAAAAACGAGGAAATTTACAATATCTTCGACACCAGCGCCATTCTCGGTCGGGATGTGCCCATCATTGTCACGGATAAATCCGGCCGCGCCGGTGTGGCGTACTGGATCAATCAGCACTTGAATCTTGGACCGGATAAAAAGATCAGCAAGACGCATCCGGCTGTCGGCATGATGTACCACCGCATTATGACCTCCTATGAACACGGCCGCAATACGTCTTATTCCAGCAAAGAAATGCTGGCCCTTGCCAAACGCTACATGCCGGGCTTGTTCCCCTCCGAACTTCGGCGCCTGCATGACATTGCCGCCAATTTGGCCAGAAATATCATGTTGCACGTCGCCAGCAAATGTGAAGTGCGTGGCGAAGGAGCGGAATTTTATCCCTGGATGCCAGGGTTTTTAAAGGAAAATCCTTTTATTCAATATATCTACATCACGGATGCCCAGGCCCGCCTCTTGGGGATGGCCATCAGTGAGGCGGCGTATAAGAATGAGGTCTACCGGGAGAACTACAGCCGTCTGCCCCTGGGATTCGACTTTTCAAACCGGGAATGGTTCATCAACCCGATGCGTGACGGCGGCCTGCATATCAGCAATATCTACCAGTCCCAGATGACGGCCAAGCTCGTCCTGACCGTATCCACCGCCATAACGGACAACAATGACGAAATTACCGGCGTTCTGGGCGCCGACATAGAACTGGAGGAGCTTTTACTCCGGGCGGATGGTCTGGAAACGGAAAAAAACGCCGATTGTGACCGACCGGAAGAAGTACATAATCACGGGGAGGCGGTATGATTGAAGTGCGCGGAAAGTCTTGCCTGAAAAAAGGCAAATGGCTTGCAGCCGAACCCGAAGCCAGGCAAGGCGCCGGTACGTTGGCACATTCGATCATGGCCGCGCACCAGATCCCCGGACATGGCCCGGGGGTCGCGCTCCGCTTTGATTCCCTGGCCTCCCACGATATAACCTTTGTCGGCATCATCCAGACTGCCAGGGCAAGCGGGCTGCGGCATTTTCCCGTTCCCTACGTACTCACCAACTGTCACAACAGTTTATGCGCGGTCGGCGGGACTATCAACGAAGATGATCATGCGTACGGACTGTCCGCAGCCAGGAAGTACGGAGGGGACTTTGTACCTGCGCACCTGGCGGTCATTCATCAATATGTGCGGGAAATGTCAGCCGGTTGCGGCAGGATGATCCTGGGGTCGGACAGCCATACCCGATACGGAGCGTTGGGATGCATGGGGATTGGCGAAGGAGGCCCGGAACTGGTGAAGCAGTTGCTCGGCCGCGGTTATGAACTTGCATCCATGCCGGAAGTGGTTGCCGTGTGGCTGGACGGCGCGCCGAGGCCGGGAGTCGGCCCTCAGGATGTGGCTCTTGCCCTGATCAAAGCCGTTTTTGCCGACGGTCTGGTAAAAAACAGGGTTATGGAATTCCTGGGGCCGGGGGTGGAGAAGCTGAGCGTGGATTTCCGCATGGGTATCGATGTTATGACCACGGAAACCGC
>WRKB01000296.1 GCA_009778295.1 Betaproteobacteria bacterium
GCATTTGTCTTCGTCGCTGTATTCGATGCGGGCTGCATAGCCCTTGTATTGCATGGTTCTCATGGCGTAACTCCTATTGCTTCCAGAAAACCCCGCGCTGGTATGGTCTCGCGTCTTTTCCTGGGTGGGGCCGATGGAAAGTCACCACCGCCTTGCCGCATACAAAACGCACGCGCGAACCGCGTCCTTCAATGGTCCTGGCCCCCGCCGCCACAAGCAGCGTCTCTATCGCGTCCCACTCGAACATCCCTGACAGGGGATAGGCGAAAACGGCCTGAAGGGTTTTGCGATGCCTATTATGCATGGCCTTACGATAGCAAAAAATGATAGCAAATCAAGCGAAGTGGCTGGCACTATCCACCACAACCAGCATACCCGTCGTCTGTGCCCTATTGCAAGAAAAAGCACGGAAGTCCCTTCTCCGCCCACCACGCCCGTATAGTTGCCGGAAGCGGCGGCAACATCAAGGTTGAACCCTTCTGGCAGCTTCGCTGGCCTTGACACTGCCGCCGGGCGGTATCGCAACGATGAGGCCGAGGTGCTTCACAAAGGCCACGGCCACATGCCCGCTTGGGCGAAAAATTGATGCAAAGCTACGCCGTACGGGTGGCACTGGCGCAATGCAGATTGAGATGCGGTAGCAGGCACTGGCTCACATCCGCACCGCTCCGGATCGGGAGGAGGCTTTTGCAGAAGTGGTCAAAGGCATCAATATGGCTCTGGAACGGAACCGGGGGCTGGAGCGGTAGCTTTTGTGCAATTTCGCCACCGACAGTAGTGGAATACTGATCTTCTGCACGTTACGTAAGTATTACGCTCTAGAAATGGATACCCCCGCGCAGCACGGCGGCGCGCTTTGCGGCATACCAGAGAAAGGCGAGACAGACGCCGAGGGATGCGCCCCAAGAATAGCTGATGTCGTTCATGATTGCGTTTTCCATGCGGCCGATTATGGCGAAGGGGATGGCAAGGCGTAGCGGGAAGAAGAAGGCATTCGTGCGCGTCTGGCTCTGTATCTGGGCGAAAAAGAGCACCCGGGGGTTGAAAAGTCCCGCGACGGCCCACAGGGTTGCTACTGAAGCCAATGTGTACAAGATGATGGCCAGCATGTTTATGCCTCGATCATAGCCAAAGATTTTTTTTCGTCACGTTCCATCACGTCCGGTGGCTTGGAAATTCCCCCAGCACACATCAGGCAAGGGTCATACAAGAACCGTGAGATCTGGTAGCTCTGGTCTACCCAAAAGTTATATGTTACACAAGTAAATAAGATTACCCTGAGAAGTGTGCAAGCATCCCAAGATTTTTATCTCTTTGTCCTATCAACTTTCACTAAGGCTTTTGCCTATCAATCCCCCATGAAAGAAACGCGCGTGGTACCTATCGCGGCCATGCAGCATGACAATTCATCCAGGCAACCCTTTCCTATGCAAGGATAAATTATGCCCATAGAGATCGGAATCTGGCGTGTTGACCAGACACCCAAACAGATTCAACTAAACACCCTCAATGCGGAATCCAAGTTGGAAGAGTGGATTGTTGCAGATATCAGCTTGATTGCTCCGGATTTACTGGTTATCGGTCAACAGGTCATCACCCCAAGCGGTGCAAGAATAGATATACTCGCGATGAATTCCAATGGTGATTTGGTCGTACTTGAGCTCAAGCGTGATAAAACTCCTCGTGAAGTGGTGGCGCAAATTTTGGACTATGCTTCATGGGTGCGCACACTTGAGACGCAAGAGCTTGTCCGCATCTTTAAGACCTTTCAAGAACAGCGGAGGATAGGACAAAATGAATCGCTTGACGATGCATATCGTCGTTGCTTTTCTACCTCAGGCCTACCTGAAGAATACAACGGCAACCACAGTTTGGTCATCGTGGCAACTGAACTTGATGAAAGCACTGAACGAATAGTCACCTATCTTTCTGAGGCATACTCAGTACCCATCAATGCCGTTTTTTTTCGGTTTTTTAAGGACGAGGACAGAGAGTATTTTACACGAGCGTGGTTCCTTGATCCGGCTGACCCAGTTTCCCCAGAGCCTAGTGGACGTCAAATACAATGGAATAGTGAATTCTACGCATCATTTGGTCGCAGGAATTGGGATTGCGCACGAAAATACAACTACATCTCAGCGGGTGGTGGAGCCTGGTATAGCCGCACGTTGGATTTACTTGAGCCAGGCGCGAGAGTTTGGGTCAATGTTCCTGAACATGGTTATACAGGAGTAGCTATTGTGCAAGATCCCAAAATTCAGGCTGATGAATTTATGGTACAGACTGGCGATAACAAAGTACCCATCACAAGCTTAGCTGACTGTGATCCGGCTATAATAAGGGAACCCGGCGACCCGAGCTTGGCGGAATATCTTGTCCGTGTCGAGTGGGTACATAGTGTTCCCTTAGAACAAGCCGTCAAAGAGCGTGGGTTTTTCGGCAGTCAGCATTCAGTATGCAAGCCCCGAGTGCCGAAGTGGGACTTTACACTGGAACGCTTGAAGTCAAGATGGGATATTGTCTGATTAGCAGTCAACAAGAAGTTGGTATTAAATCCCATTTGATTGCAACTTGGTATTAGACTACTTGGGGTGTCATATCCAGAAAAAGCCAAGTCCCGCTTGGCTTTTTAGGCTTCGCGGGACTTGCTTAGATGATGATTTGGTGGAGATGGACGGGATTGAACCGACGGCCTCAGCGATGCGAACGCTGCGCTCTCCCAGCTGAGCTACATCCCCGTGGTATCCGCATAGAGCGGAAAAGCATCCTTACTCTTTTCCAATCACGCCGTCAATGCGGCCCCGGCGCAAAAATCCCGTCGCGAGGCGTGCATACTTATGAGAAAAATGGGCAAAAGGCGCTACCAGTTCAAGCTATTTGCTGGCCGCCAGCACCGCAGCCGCGCCAGCCTTGGCAACTGTCACATCATTAGCGACAGAACTCCCTGAAACACCAATGGCGCCGACAATCGTGCCACTCTTGTCTTTCAGAAGTTCGCCGCCGCCAAAAATCACCATGCCGCCGTTGGTAACTTCAATGCCGTACAGTTCAGCGCCCGGTACAGCGGCATCGTGCAGCTGCGTGGTGGACATATTCAAACTGCGAGCTGTTTGAGCCTTTTTGATGGAAATCTCGATACTGGCCAAAAATGCGCCGTCCATGCGGTGGAAGGCCTTCAAATTGCCTCCCGCGTCTACAATGGCGATATTCATCAGCGTACCCTGTTCCTGGGCTTTTTTGATCGCTGCATCAACGGCGATTCGGGCCAAGTCGGCGGTGACATCGCCAGGCAGGTACAGCCCCTTGGCAGGATCTGCGTCCTGTGCTGCGGCAAGCGGGGAAATAGTCAGCAAGGCCAAGCTGATCAGGGACAGAATAGTGAACTTTTTCATGGCGTCTCCTCCAAAGGGTTCGGGGTGCTCATTCCAATTCTACATCACAGCAACATCGCAGGACACAATGTTGCTGTGGAAATGGAATAAGATGCCGCAGCAACGGAAAGAGCGGCCCCGCCGACTGCCTCCAAATCACCATGATATGGCGAGCCATGCCTGTCAAGTCTGGCAGCGCTGCATATTGCCCAGATTGAAGCACTCCCTACGCAAGCGTATCCAAAATCCAATTTGCCAAGTTTGCTGGGGCGGGGTAAATTTCTCCAAGCAAGGAAAAAATCATGCTCTTCACATCGGAACGGCTTTCTCCCCAGAGTGCGCGCGTTCTGCCCTGGCTGGTCGCCGTGGCCTTTTTCATGCAGATGCTGGATGGAACCATCCTCAACATCGCCCTACCCACCATGGCCAAAGACTTGCACGTCGACCCCCTGCGCATGCAGTCCGCGGTCATCGCATACATGCTGACCGCCGCCCTCTTGATCCCCGCGTCAGGCTGGCTGGCCGACCGCTTCGGGGCACATCGCGTATTCATTGCTGCCGTATTTTTATTCACCCTGGGTTCTCTGTTCTGCGCCCTCTCGCCCCGGCTTGACTATCTCGTGCTCTCCCGCGTGCTGCAGGGCGTTGGCGGTGCGTTGATGGTGCCCGTTGGCCGTCTGGCCGTCATCAGGGCCTATCCCCGCCACCAATTAGTGCTGGTACTCAGCTTCATCACCATACCCGGCATGATCGGCCCGCTCATGGGACCGGTAGCTGGCGGTTTTCTCATCAAGTACGCGACCTGGCACTGGATTTTTCTGATCAACCTGCCAGTAGGGCTGGTTGGCGGGCTTCTGGCTCTGCGTTATTTCCCCGCCTTGCCCGGCGAAGGCAGCTGGACTTTTGACTGGAAGGGTTTTGCCCTGTTCAGCGGAGCCATGATCCTGGTTTCGTTCGCTATGGAGGGGCTGGGGGAATTGCATTTGCCCAAGGTGCAGGCCGTCATCCTGTGTGTCATCGGCCTTCTGCTGCTCGCCTTGTACTGGATACTGGCAGCGCATACGGAACACCCCTTGTTCAGCATCGGCCTGTTCCGCGTACTCAGCTTCAGAGTGGGTATTTTGGGGAACCTATTCTCTCGCCTGGGATCCGGCTCCATGCCCTTCATGCTGCCGCTTTTCCTGCAGCTTGCCCTAGGCTTCTCGCCGCTCATGGCGGGGTTGACCATGGTCCCCTCCGCCGTAGCTGGAATCGTGGGCAAGAATATCATCAACCGACTCGTAGGACGCTTCGGTTTTCGCCGTTTTCTGTCGGTAAACACTCTGTTCCTGGGGCTGCTGATAGCCAGCTTCTCCCTGATCGGCCCGCAAATCCCGTATCCGCTGATACTACTGCAACTTGCGGTTTTCGGGATCGTCAATTCCATGCAGTTTACCGCCATGAACTCCGTAACCCTGATTGATCTCGACAACACGGAGGCCAGCTCCGGTAACAGCTTGCTTTCCGTGACCATGCAACTTTCCGCGACCTGCGGGGTAGCCATGGCCGCTGCGCTGCTGGACGGCTTCTCATCCGCTTTCGGAAAAAACCTGACCTCGGAACAATTACGAACCGTATTCGCCCAATCTTTCGTCTGCGTGGGACTCATCAGTATCGTCACCTGCCTTATTTTCAGCCAGACTCCCCGCGATGCGGGCAAAAATGCCCACAGGGCTTCCGTGCCCCAGTCGGAACAGGAAGCGCAGAGGCTTGGCGATACGCGGCATAATCATACGGAGGAGTAGGCCCCCTCTATAATCAAAGTATGCGTGGCTTTTCAAACGCTAAAAAACGCCCTTCAGGCCGTGCTCTCGCAAAGCCGCGTCACAGGAGCCAAGATGGTACAGGATGTGCCCGGAAAGCATCACCAGAGTTTGAGAATGGCTGAATTCACGCGCTATGCCGAGCGCCTTCATTCGGGCCGTCAGCCCCTGATTGATATCCGGCAGATCCGTATCCTGCAGGCCATCCAGGTAGGCATCGGCTTTTGCTTTCATGCGGGCGGCGTATTCCAGCACGGCTTTTTTCGAGGGAGCCGCATCCGGAGTGGTTTGCAGCCTGCCGACCTCGTGCGGATACAGTCCTTGCTCCGGCGTCTCACCATCCTGCAGCCCCCAAAACTGGCAACTGTTCAGCGCATGATACAGATGCTGCCAGACGGGCCACCCGCCAAATTTTTTCGCCCAGATATCTTCCGGACAGACTTCAATAAATTGAACCAGCAGACCATAGGCTTGCTCAAACGCGGCTCTCTGGCCGGCAATAATCGATTGGGACATAATCGTACCTCTTTTTATGGCTATTGTTGAAGCTTCATGCCCCAATGATACAATACCCTGCAAAAAAGAAAAGTGGGGTACCGCATTACTATAGCAGATTCTTTTGAGAAGCTCGTTCCGGCGTTGTCGGCACAGGTGCATGCGCCCAGCCTGCTCTCATTCCAATTCTCAATCAAACGGCTTCATTCTGATTGAGAATTGGAATAACAAGCCCCCCGCCAGAGAATCTGACGGGGGGCTTGTATTATTCAGCTTGGGCCGGTTTGATCGGCGATTACGGATTAATGATGTTGACTTCGGCACGGCGGTTCATAAAGCGGCCGAAGGAGGAACTATTGTCATAGTAGTAGGACACGCCACGACCATCATCAACGAGGATCTTGTTCTTCAGGCCGGCCTTTTCAAGGTAATTTTTCACAGCCTTAGCGCGATTTTCAGACAGGGTCTGGTTGGCCTGCTTTTTGCCGGTGACATCAGCCCAGCCGACGATGCTGAGTTTTTCTTCAGGACGAGTCTTCAGAATAGCGGCATACCGGTCAAGGGTGGCGGTGGCGACCTTGTCCAGGTTATACTTGCCAATCGCGAAATGCACGGTGCGTAAGGTGATGATGTCCTTGGGCTGGGTGGCTTCGTAGCAGAAGACCTTCTTCACGAACTGGTCAGCCAGTTCGTCGACGGCCACGATCTCAGTGGCATCCACCAGGACGGAACCGGGCTTCAACGCAGCGATATTCTTCAGGTTAGCCGCTCCCCGCTTAGTATCGGCAAGGCTCACGATGTGGATAGTGGCATTGGGATTGGCGGCATAGATGGCCTGAGCGCCGGCAACAGGGTCTTTGCCGAGGTTCTTTTCTCCATCGGTAAGCAGAATGATGGCGGTCTTGCCGGGCAGAGCGCTGATAGCGGAGGCCTGAGCAACAAAGTCATCGCCCATCGGAGTCAAGCGGCCGTAAATGGTCTGACCGTTCTTCAGGGACCAGATACCCTTGTTAAGAGCGTCTCTATCCCAAGCGCCAGCTGCAACAACCGTAGACTTGGGGGCAAAGGTGAACAAACCGGCGTTATAGCCCAAGGTCGGCAGCTTGGCGTTAATTTTCGCCATAGCCTGTTTGGCCACGTCAATCTTCTCTTCTTTGTATACCTTGTGGGTCATCATCATGGAGCCGGAATAATCAACTAAAAACAGGAAGCTATCCTGACACTTGATATGGGCGCCCAGCGTCTGGTGCGCAATGGCCACGCCTCCCCAACACAGAACCAGTGCAAAAATACCCGCAAGAATGGAAACCTTTTTCATACTACCTCCTCATGATCTCAATGTCCTGGCCCTATGCCAGATTTTGCAAGGTGCTTTCCTCAAAAAATCCAGAAAAACCACAGGCTGTTAAAAATTACATGCCTTGTGGCGTCTCTTTTTCCTCTCTCAAAAACTCCGGCGTTTTTGAGAGTTCCCTGTTGAAAATTGCATCTCCCCCGCCAAACAACCATTACCACATTCCTACCTTCCGGCGGGATAAAAACCGTTTCCCAACAAGGCATTCAATATTGCTGCTGCCCCACAGTCCATGCAGCATACAATTTTTCCATATTTTGTCATAAACCGACTTACTAATATCACGTCACTGTATGCTCTGCAAGCCGGGAAGTCGCAAAATCAAAAAAAAACGGGAGAGCGCAAACTCCCTGGATACGTTAAAAGAAGTACTGATAAATGAAGACCTTTGCTGGCCGTCAGTCATTCCCTAAACGCATTTTCATTTTGAGCTTCCCGCTTGACGGCGAACAACCGCTGCTGTCACCATCCGCAAGCGGGCAAAAACCCGCTGACGGCTGCCGCAAGCTCGCGGCGGGGTGTACTGGCGCAAATCCTTGCAAAGCGCGCCCACCTGTTCAAAATAACTGCTCTAATTTTCGTAATACGATCGCAAGACCTGGCTGCGCACCGGATGGCGAAGCTTGCGTAAGGCCTTCGCTTCAATCTGGCGAATGCGCTCACGGGTGACATTGAAAAGTTTCCCCACTTCTTCCAGGGTGTGATCCGACTTTTCGCTGATACCGAAACGTTTGCGCAACACTTGTTCCTCACGTGGCGTCAAATCCGCAAGCACAGCGGCGAGCTGTTCAGACAGCTTGGTATTGATGACTTCTTCCGCTGGAGCAATGGCTTTCTTGTCTTCAATAAAATCACCGAGGCTGGAGTCTTCTTCGTCGCCAATGGGCGTTTCAAGCGAGATAGGCTCCTTGGCGATTTTCAAAACTTTCTTCACTTTATCCACAGGATATTCCATACGCTCGGCAATTTCCTCGGGCGTGGGATCACGGCCCAGATCCTGCACCAGATATCGCGAGGTGCGAATCAGCTTGTTGATCGTTTCGATCATATGCACCGGAATACGAATAGTGCGCGCCTGATCGGCAATGGCGCGCGTTATGGCCTGACGTATCCACCAGGTTGCATAGGTAGAAAACTTGTATCCGCGCTGATATTCGAACTTATCCACAGCTTTCATCAAGCCGATATTGCCTTCCTGGATAAGGTCAAGAAACTGCAGACCTCTATTGGTATATTTTTTTGCGATGGACACCACAAGGCGCAGATTGGAACGGATCAGCTCCTGTTTGGCGCGCATGGCGGCAGAATTTCCGCGTTTGATACGCCACAGCACTTCCTCAAGATCCGTCACATGATGACAGCATCTTTCCTGCAGGCGTTGCAGGATTTCGATTTTGCCAATAATCATTTCTTTGAAAGAAAATAGTTCGTCCACGCTCATGCGCAACATTTCTGCCGCCGCATTTGGATTTACTTCACGCGCTTCCAAACCTCTGAACAACTCCTGAATTTCACCCTGTGTACGACCCGTGGAAAGAATGTACGCGGACAAGTCGCGCTGGCAGTTGTGCATCTGCCGCACATAATCCTCGACCGTCTCAATGATACGGTCGAGCAGCGTCTTTTCCAGCTTGATGTCGCGCAGGCGAGTGACGATTTCTTCCTTGAACTGAAGAATATCCTTCTGGATACTGGCGACCCTCCGTTCCAGAGTGCAACATTCATCCAGTTTGGCATAGATGCGCTTTTTTTTGCGGAAGGTCTGCTTGATTTCCTCTAAAAGCAGAATAACCCGCGTGCGTTGATTCATTTCATCTTCGCTGGGATCATCCTCCTCAATGGTCTTGACCACATCTTTAAGCTTGATACGGTTCTGCTTGAGGTCTTCCCCGACATTGATGAGTTCTTCCACCGCCACAGGGACTTCAACCAGCGCGTAGAGTACATCCTGCTCGCCGGTTTCGATTTTTTTGGCGATGACGACCTCTCCATCGCGGTCCAGCAGAGGTACCGCGCCCATTTCCCGCAGATACATACGCACCGGATCCGTGCTACGCGAAGAATAATCCGCAGATTCCTCGTCTTCGGCAAGATCGAGGCTATTCTCGGCGGCAGGCACTTCGTCATCGGTTTCACTCGAAGTCATGGAAATTTTTTTGCCTTCCTTCTCCGAGTCCACGATAACGATTTCAAGCTGATCGAAAATGCCGATGATTTCCTCAAACTGCTCGGGCGTCCCCATTTCTACCGGCAACGCCTTGTTGACTTCGTCGAAAGTCAGAAAACCCACAGCCTTGCCTTTGGCAATCAACGACTTGATCTGCTGAATATCCTTGAGATTACTCATCATCCGTCCTTTGCGTTTCGCGTAACGCAACAATATACTCCATATCGGCGGTAAAGTCATCTGTCCCGGCAGCTCCGCGAAGGGCCGCAGCAACAGAGCTGCTTACCATTCTTTTATGTAGCGCTGCAATTTTTCGCAACAAAGGCACACGTTCCCCTTCTTCATTGTCCAGGGGCGGAGCCTCCCCCGTACGGCAACGCATCCAAAATGCCTTTTCCTGTTCATCCAGATGGTACTGGATTTCATCTGCCGGATGCGCAAAAAACTTTTTCCATAAATTTCGTCCCCTGGATGTCCGCAAAAAAACATCCGCGCCCGCTTCCTGCAAATCCTGGCATCTGTGCGGGTAACGCGCCATAAAGCGCAAAATCTGTCGCTCAAAGTCCAGACCCGTTCCACCGGCACCAGAGGAAGCTATTCCCTTGCCTGGCGCCACAGCGCCCTTTTGCCGGGCAATCACCCCGCCTTTCAGCTCCGCCTCGCTCAAGTTGAGCGCATGGGCCAAACTTGAAGCAAACTGGTAATACAACTCCGGCAATTCGACCAGGTCCTTCAAAAAATCCCGCGCCCAAATCACAGCTTCACGTGGGGCCATATGGCGCTTCACCGTCTCCAGACAAAAGCGCAAGCCATCCGGCGCGGCGGCCAACAATTTTTCAAAGGCCTCCCCCCCCTGCCCGTGCAAAAGCTCATCAACATCTTGCCCATGCGGCAGCAGCACTACCTTGCAAGCAATCCCTCGCGGCAGCAGCAGACCGCAGGCCCGTTGCGCGGCCTTGCGTCCGGCTGTATCGCCGTCAAACAGCAGGGTAACCTGCGATGTAAAACCCGAAAGACGCTTCACCTGCTCCGATGTAAGCGCCGTACCCAACACCCCCACCGCATGCTCATAGCCAAACTGATGGAGCGTGAGCACATCCATGTAACCTTCGGTCAGCAGTACGGTTCCCTTAACAGCTATATGCCGCCGCGCCTGCGACAGCGCATAGAGCTGATCGCCTTTTTTGTAGATGGTCGAATCCGCGCTGTTAATATACTTGGCTTCGTCCTCATTTCCGATGATCCGACCCCCGAACGCGATCACTTGGTTGGACAGGTTGCGGATGGGGAAGATCAGGCGCCCCCGGAAACGATCATAGGTTCGGCTATAACCGCCTTTATTACTTTGACCAAGCAAGCCTGACTTTACCGCAAGCGATTCGTCACAACCGCTGCGGCGCAGGACATCTACCAAATCCCGCCACTCAGGCAACGCGTAACCGAGACCAAAGCGCTCGACCTGTTCTTTGTCTACGCCTCGCCGTTCTATATACGCGCGGCATGCAACTCCGCCCGCGCCTGCGAGATTCTGCGCGTAGTGCGCGGCAGCCAGCTCATACATACGCAGTATCTGCTGCCGTTCACTGTGTCGCCGCTGCGGCCCGGCGCCATCGCCAGCCGAACTGCCATCCTGCAGCGTACCCAACTCAATCCCGGCCTCAACCGCCAATTGTTCCAGGCATTCTCTAAAATCCAGACCGTTGATCCTGCCATAAAAATCGAATAAATCGCCAGAAGCTTGACAGCCAAAACAATAAAAAAGCCCCGTGTCCTCGTTAATAGAAAACGAAGGCTTGGTCTCCTGGTGAAACGGGCAAGGCGCCATCCAGCGCAAACCGTTGCGCTTCAGCTCTACATAGCGCCGCGCTATGTCCACCAGCTTCAGGCGTTCTTTTATAGCCCGTATGGCATCACGTTTTTGCATAGCAATCAATTTTATAGCATGTCTTTTTTGATACCACGCATCTTCAACAGGGCTGGGATACTGAAGATCGTGTCAGCTCCGGCATGTCCCGGCGGCAATGAATACCGCCGTTATTTAAATATAACCATCGTCATGCCGTCGCCCCCCAGCTCTTCCGGCGCGAGGGTAAAACTGTCAATGCCGGGAAAGGTACGTAAAAAATTGTGTACCTCGCGACGCAGTACACCGGTGCCGCGTCCATGGACAATTTCCGTGCCTTCAAGGTTCGCAAGCAGAGCCTTGTCGAGAAAGGCCCCAAGCTCACTCAGCGCCACATCGGCCCGTTTACCGCGCAAATCAAGACGTAGCGACAGCCCCTTCCCGTTCGGCCCCTGCACGCGTTGAGGAGATAGAGAATCGCCATTCTGAGCTGACACTTCAATATCACGAGGATCAGCCCATAGAGATACTCCGTTCATATCAAGACGAACACGGTTCTTGCGCGCATCGGTTTCAAGAATGCCGGCCAGCCTCCCGAACGGACGGTACCTTACGCGCTGACCCGGCCTGAGTGCGGCGACTTCCGGCATGGACGGAACTTCCTGCCCCGGAGCAGGCTTGGCAAGCGACGCACGCAGGCGCGACATCTCTTTTAAAGCCTGCTTGTGAGTGGCGCGGCCTTCCTTCCAGGCCCGCATGAGGCCGTTAGCCTTGGCGCATATTTCTTCATACAAATTCTGGCGTTCCCGCTCAAAGCGCTCCTGAAGCTTCTCCTGCTTGACACGCTGGCGTTCCCGCTCCTGTCTCAATCCCTGGATCTCCGATTCGCGGGTCACGGCAAGTTCGTTCAGGCGCGCAATAATTTGCCCGGCATCTTCCGAACCCGGCAGAAGATACTGGGAAGCCCGTTGCAGAATGTTCTCCGGCAGGCCGTGCTCACGGGCCACATCAAAGGCCTGGCTGCTGCCGACCTGATCGTAGGCCAGACGAAAAAGCGGTTTTTTGGTGGCCGGGTCAAACAAAACCGAGGCGGCGCGCACCGAAGGACGGCTGAGAGCATACAGCTTAAGGGCCGGAAAATGCGTGGCCGCCACCACGAACACCCCGAGCGAGAGAGCCTCGTCCAATACAGCCTGAGCCAAGGCCGCCCCCTGTGCGGGATCTGTACCGGCACCAAACTCATCAAGCAGCATCAGGCTGCGGCTGTCAAGCTGTCCCCATAGCTCGGCAAGATAACGTATCTGCGCGGTAAACGTGGAAAGATTGTCATCCAGGCTCTGCTCATCCCCGATAAAGGCGTGGATATCCGTCCATACAGGCAAACGGGAACCTTTGCCTACAGGCACGGGTAGCCCGGTCAGCGCCAACGCGCTGATAAGTCCCAGAGTCTTGAGACAGACGGTTTTGCCGCCTGCATTGCCTCCGGAAATAATAAAGCCGCGCTCGTCGGGGTGCAGGATAATGTCCACGGGACGCGCCGCGCCGTTCAAAACCAACAAAGGATGGCGGGCCTGCAGCAGTTCCACGCCCTCCTCCTCGCCCAAGGTCAGGCAGACTGCGTCCAGCATATCGGCAAGTTTGCGCTGAGCCAACAGCACATCCAGGCGCACCAAAAAATCAAAAGCCTCCCGCACCGCAGGCAGCTCTTCACGAATAAGGACTGTAAGCCAAGCCAGAACTTTGCGTTCTTCTTCGCGCTCCTGCTGTTTAAGTTCCTGGATCTGATTATTGATGTCCACCAGAAAGACGGGCTCGAAATAAAAACTTTCTCCGGTCTGCGACCAATGATGGATGATACCCTGCATGCGACCTTTGAAATTGGCCTTGAGCGGCAACACATAGCGATCTGAGGCAAGTCCCATGAACTCGTCCTGTAGATAATGCTCCATGTTGTATTGTTTGGCGAAATCCCGCACCTTGCGCAGGCAGTTCTGATGATGGCCGCGCAACTGCCGACGCACAAGAAGAAGATCCGGCGAACTTGCATCGCGCAGTTCAGCATCATCATTCAGACAGCGTTCCAAAGCGCTTTGCGTCCGTCCCGGCAATGGAAAGGAAGCCAGGGCGGCAAGACGGGGCCAAGCGGCGGCTTGGGCCTGCTGCTCCCGGGTGCCGTCTTCCGCGTGGATAAGGGATATTGCGCGGCGCGCTTCACGCAACACTTCCCGCACGGCCCATAGAAGATCCGGTTCCAACAGGGCACCGCTCCCTACAAGTTGTTCGGTAAGGCGGATTTCCGGAAAGCCCCCGAAGCGATAACCGTGGTGCGCCGCCAACGTCGCCCAGGTGCTGGCTTCTTCAAAAAGTAAGGCCGCCTCGCACGCCTCATGGCAAGAAGGCTGGGGACGCAAGTGTAGAGCCGCCTCCTTACCACTCTCAGAAACACAACACTCCGCGAGACGTTGCAGAACTTTGCCGTACTCCAAGGCCTTCAGCGTACGCTCATTCATGGTCAGGATGTGAGCTTGGCGCG
>WRKB01000297.1 GCA_009778295.1 Betaproteobacteria bacterium
GCGCAGCTGACTATCCTGCGGGATACAATCAAGAGGGGTGAGTAGCACATGCAGATTAAAGCGGAAGAAATCACCAAAATCATTGAGGGACAGATTCAAAACTACGATCAACGCGTAGAAATGAGCGAAACCGGCACCGTATTGTATGTTGGTGACGGCATTTCGCGCGTCTACGGTGTGCGTAATGCCATGTCCATGGAACTGCTGGAATTCCCCGGCGGCCTCATGGGTATGGTGCTGAACCTGGAAGAAGACAATGTGGGCGTAGCCCTTCTGGGCGACGACACCGGCATCAAGGAAGGTGACCCGGTCAAGCGTACCGGCAAGATTTTCTCAGTGCCCGTGGGCGATGCGGTTATGGGCCGAGTGCTCAATCCCCTCGGCCAGCCCATTGACGGTCTTGGTCCTCTGAACGCGAAAGAAACGCGTCCGGTGGAACTCAAAGCCCCCGGGATCATCGCGCGTAAATCCGTGCATGAACCCATGATGACCGGCCTCAAAGCCGTCGATACCATGACACCTATCGGCCGTGGTCAGCGTGAGCTGATCATCGGCGACCGTCAGGTGGGCAAGACCGCTGTATGTGTGGACGCCATCCTCGCGCAGAAAAATACCGATATCCACTGCTTCTACGTGGCCATTGGCCAAAAGAAAGCCACGGTCGCCCTCGTGGCGGATACCCTGCGCAAATACGGCGCGATGGAATACACCACCATCATTTCCGCCACAGCTTCCGAGCCTGCCCCACTACAGTTCATCTCCGCGTACTCAGGCTGCACCATGGCGGAATACTACCGCGACAGCGGCAAGCATGCGCTTATTATTTACGACGATCTTTCCAAGCAGGCAACGGCCTACCGCCAAATGTCCCTGCTGCTGCGCCGTCCTCCGGGACGTGAAGCTTTCCCCGGCGATGTGTTCTACCTGCACTCCCGCCTGCTGGAACGCGCGGCAAAAATGCACGACTCGCTGAAAGCGGGTTCGCTGACAGCTTTGCCAATCATCGAAACCCAAGCCGGTGACGTGTCGGCGTACATTCCAACGAATGTCATTTCCATCACTGACGGTCAAGTGTACCTTGAGCCCAACCTGTTCAACGCGGGCGTGCGTCCCGCCATCAATGTGGGGCTTTCCGTATCCCGCGTGGGCGGTGCAGCCCAAACCAAAGCCATGAAGCAGGTTGCCGGGACTCTTCGCCTTGATCTCGCCCAGTACCGCGAACTGGCCGCCTTCGCGCAGTTCGGATCCGATCTGGACAAAGCCACCAAATCCAAGTTGGATCGCGGCGCACGCCTGGTCGAGCTGCTCAAGCAGCCCCAGTACCAGCCCATGCCCATGGAAGAGCAGGTTGCCTCCATTTACGCCGCCACCCGTGGCCTGATGGATGACATCCCCGTGGACAAAATACGCGATTTTGAAAACGTGTATTTGAGCTACCTGCGCGATGCCAAAAAGGATGTACTGGACGCCATCAAAGAGAAGAAAACCTTGGATGCGGGCATTGAGGAAGGGCTGAAGGCCGCCGCAGCCACGACCAAGCAGAGCTTTTCGGCTTGAGCCGGAGGTAAGGCATGGCTGCACTGAAAGACATACGACTGAAAATTGTCGGGGTTCGCAAAACCAAGCAAATCACCAAAGCCATGAACATGGTGGCTTCGGCGAAACTGCGCGGCGCACAGGCCCGGATTGAGTGTTTCAGGCCGTATGCCGCCAAATTCCGCGACATGCTGGGCGATTTAGCCGGCAAGGTGGAAAGCGGCGCGCATCCGCTACTCACAGTACACGATGAACCCAAGGTCTGCGTGATCGTGCTGGTTACCTCGGATCGCGGGTTGTGCGGCAGCTTCAACGCCAACCTTATAGCTGCCGCAAACAGGCTCGCACAGGAAAAATCCCGGATCGGCATGACGGTCAAGTTCATTTGCGCGGGCAAGAAGGGCCGCGATTTCGTGCGTAAGACCAAGTACGAAATACTGCTCGGCTACGGCGACAAGATGGGACACTTTGACTTCACGCTTGCGCACGAAGTGGGCATGGAAGTGATAAACGGCTACCAGGAACTGTCTATGGACGAAGTATACCTCATTTACGGGGAGTTCGTGACCATTGCTAAACAGGTCCCGGTGACTCTGCCCCTGCTGCCTCTACAAACGCCGGAAACGCCCGCCGAGAGCGAAGCAGCAGCCTCCGGAGCCAGGTCGGAATATCTGTATGAACCCCAGGAAGAAGCCCTGCTCGCGGAACTTCTGCCCAGATACGTCAAGGTGCAGATTTACCGCGGCATGCTGGACACCTCGTGCAGCGAGCATGCGGCACGCATGGCGGCCATGGACAATGCCACACGTAACTGCGATGACATGATCCTTTCGTTGACCCGCCTCTTCAACAAAGTGCGGCAGGCCAGCATTACCAGTGACCTCATGGATATCGTCGGCGGCGCTGAAGCGCTGAAAGGCTAAAAAGGGAGTGACACATGAGTCAGAATATCGGCAAAATTGTGCAGGTCATCGGCGCTGTCGTTGACGTGGAGTTTGAGAGCGGCAAGCTGCCCAACATCCTGAATGCACTGGAAATCAAAAATCCGAACAACACGGACGCCCCTGAACTGGTATGCGAAGTCGCCCAGCATCTTGGCGACAATGTCGTGCGTACCATCGCCATGGACGCGACAGAAGGCCTGGTGCGTGGCATGGAAGCAAAAGACACCGGCGACGTCATTCGTGTACCGGTGGGCAAACCTTCCGTAGGCCGGATCATGAATGTTATCGGTCGCCCTGTGGACGAACTCGGCCCCATCAATTCCGATAAAAACATGCCCATCCACCGTCCGGCGCCGGATTTTACCGAACAGAACACCAAGGTTGAGCTGCTTGAGACAGGCATCAAGGTCGTTGACCTGCTCATTCCTTTCCCCAAAGGCGGAAAGATGGGCCTTTTCGGCGGTGCTGGCGTAGGCAAAACAGTCATCCTCATGGAAATGATCAATAACATCGCCAAACAACACGGCGGCAGCTCCGTATTCGCCGGCGTCGGCGAGCGTACCCGTGAAGGGAACGACCTGTATTACGAACTCAAGGAAGCAGGAGTTCTGGAACGTGCCACGCTTGTGTACGGCCAAATGAACGAGCCCCCGGGAGCCCGCGCCCGCGTGGCTCTGACAGCCCTGGCCTGCGCGGAATACTTCCGCGATGAGGAAAACCAGGACGTGCTTCTCTTCATTGATAACATCTTCCGCTTCACCCAGGCCGGTTCCGAAGTATCCGCACTTCTCGGACGCATGCCTTCGGCAGTGGGCTATCAGCCTACTCTGGGTACCGACCTCGGTGCCTTGCAAGAACGCATCACCTCCACCAACAAGGGATCGATCACCTCGGTACAGGCCGTATATGTGCCTGCCGACGACCTGACCGACCCGGCCCCGGCCACCACCTTCTCACACCTGGACGGCACACTCGTGCTTTCCCGCCAGATCGCGGAACTGGGAATTTACCCTGCTGTGGACCCGTTGGACTCCACCTCGCGTATCCTCGACCCCAATGTAGTAGGTCAGGATCACTACGCCGTGGCGCGCTCGGTTCAGCAGGTGTTGCAGAAGTATAAAGACTTGCAGGACATCATCGCTATTCTCGGTATGGACGAACTGTCCGACGACGATAAAATCGTCGTAGCCCGCGCGCGGCGCATCCAACGCTTCCTGTCGCAGCCCTTCCACGTTGCCGAAACCTTTACCGGCACGCCTGGGCAGTATGTGAAACTTGAGGACACCATCCGCGCCTTCAAGGGCATCTTGAACGGCGACTATGACCACCTTGCCGAGGGCGACTTCTATATGCTCGGCGGCATTGATATGGCCGTGGACAGGTATAATAAACGCCAGGGGCAATAACATAAAGGAGCGGACATTATGGAAAACGCGCTCCAGCTTGAAGTGGTCACGCCCGACAAGCAGGTCGCCAGCCGGATGGTGGAGTATGTCAGCGCACCCGGCGTGGAAGGCGAGTTTGGTGTGCTCCCCAACCACGTCAATCTGCTTTCAGCTTTGGCCATAGGTACTCTGCGCTTCAACGAGGGCGGGAAAAGTCAAAATGTCTTCATCTCCGGCGGCTTCGCCGATGTGTCAGACAATAAGGTAACCGTATTGGCCGAATCGGCTGAACTGGCTGAAGACATCGACCAGGCCAGAGCCCAGGCCGCCAAGGAACGTGCGGAAAAACGCCTGGCGGATCGAACGGAAAAAGTGGATATCCTGCGTGCAGAAGCCGCATTGCACCGGGCCATAATCCGTTTGAATATCGCCGCGTACCGTTAACATTTGAGGAATACACAACAAGAAGGGCCGGATTATTCCGGCCCTTCTTTTCCGGTAGGCCCAATGCCCAAACAGGATCATATCCGCAATTTTTGCATCATCGCACACATCGACCACGGTAAATCCACCTTGGCCGACCGCATCCTCGAACTCACCGGCCTTGTTTCTGAACGCGACAGACGCGACCAGTACCTGGATCGCATGGAATTGGAACGCGAACGCGGCATTACCATCAAGGCCCAGACCGTACGCATCCCCTATACGCGTCCGGATGGCGCGAAATACATCCTCAACCTCATCGACACCCCCGGCCATGTGGATTTCCATTACGAGGTCTCCCGCTCACTTGCGGCCTGCGACGGCGCGTTGCTGGTAGTAGACGCCGCGCAGGGAGTGGAAGCTCAAACCTTGGCCAACGTGTACCTCGCACTCGATCATAATCACGAAATCGTGCCGATACTCAACAAAATCGACCTCCCCAGCGCCGATGTTGCCCGTGTCCGTGAGGAAATTGAGGAGACCATAGGCCTGGACTGCTCCAATCCTCTGCCTGTTTCCGCCAAGACCGGACTCGGCGTGGATGAGGTGCTTACCGCTATTGTGGAGCGCCTGCCTGCGCCAACAGGAGACGCAAGCGCGCCGCTTAAGGCTCTAATTTTCGACTCCTGGTATGACAGTTATCAAGGGGTCGTAGTGCTGTTCCGTATTGTGGACGGACGAATTCGTAAAGGCGAGCATATCAGGCTCATGGCCACCGGCAAGCAGTACGATGTGCTCCGGCTCGGCGTCTTTTCCCCGGAAGCCATGGATGTTGACGAACTTGCCGCAGGCGAAGTGGGATTTTTGTGCGGCAGCATCAAGGAACTTGCCGATGCGCGCGTAGGCGATACCATCAC
Organism: Betaproteobacteria bacterium; assembly: GCA_009778295.1. Taxonomy (GTDB): domain Bacteria; phylum Desulfobacterota; class Desulfovibrionia; order Desulfovibrionales; family Desulfovibrionaceae; genus WRKB01. Next base: position 5,206 of record WRKB01000297.1, read on the forward strand.
CCACGTCGATCGCCCGGCCAAAGACTCCGTACCCGGGTTCAGAGAAGTCAAAGCCATGGTCTTTTGCGGGCTCTATCCATCCGAAGCCGCGGACTACGAAGACCTCAAAGCAGCTCTGGAAAAACTCCAACTCAACGATGCCGCCTTTTCCTACGAGGCGGAAACGTCCCAGGCCCTCGGATTCGGCTTCCGTTGCGGCTTTCTGGGACTGCTGCACATGGAAATCATCCAGGAGCGCCTGGAACGCGAATTTGAAATTGCGCTCATCGCCACCGCCCCCTCGGTCATCTATAAAGTACAAACAACCGACGGCAGAGAACTTGCCATCGACAACCCCGCAAAACTCCCCAATCCCACACACATCGCCGAACTCTTCGAGCCCTATGTGCGTCTGGATATCCACGTCCCGAACGAATACGTGGGCAATGCCGTGAAATTGTGCGAAGAAAAACGCGGACAGCAGAAAAATATCGGCTACGTGACCTCCAAGCGCGTCATCGTGACCTACGAGATGCCCTTTGCCGAAATCGTCTTCGACTTTTTCGACCGCCTCAAATCCGCCACGCGCGGTTATGCCAGCATGGATTATGAATTACTCGGCCACCGTCCCTCGAATCTCGTACGCCTGGATATCCTCCTCAACGGCGACCCCGTGGACGCCCTAGCCGTCATCGTCCACCACGACAAAGCCTACCCTTACGGACGCGCCCTGGCACTCAAACTCAAACGTACCATCCCGCGCCAGCTCTTTGAAATCGCTATCCAGGCCGCTATCGGACAAAAAATCATCGCGCGAGAGACCATAAGCGCCCTGCGCAAAAACGTGACTGCCAAATGCTATGGCGGCGACATTACCCGCAAGCGCAAACTGCTCGAAAAACAAAAAGAAGGTAAAAAACGCATGAAGCGCATGGGCAACGTGGAATTGCCGCAGGAGGCCTTTTTGGCTGCCCTGCAAGTGGAGGATGAATAGCATTTACGAATCTAAGGGAGTCCCTATGGCCGAACACGACGAACAATCCGACGCCTCCGCATCCTTTCTGGATTCCCTGCCGGAATTGAAAACGGATGAACGCTTTCTTTTCGCCTGCAACGAAGGAGTGCCCTGCTTCAACCACTGCTGCTCCGAACTGACCCTGCCCCTCGCGCCATACGACGTACTGCGCTTGCGCCGTAACCTGGGCATCGACAGCGATAGTTTTATCAAACGCTTCACCACCATACAGCTTTACCCCGATACGGGTTTTCCGCTACCGCTTCTGAAAATGCTGGACGGGCCGGACGAACTCTGCCCCTTTGTCACGCCGGCAGGCTGCTCCGTGTACGAAGACCGTTCCGCAGCCTGCCGCGCCTATCCTTTGGGTCGCGGCACCAAGCCCGGCCCGTGTGGTACGGTGAACGAACGCTTCTTTCTTGTCCAAGAAGACCATTGCCACGGCTTTGACGCTGGTAAAAAATGGACTGCGCGGGAATGGATCGCCGATCAAGGACTGGAACCTTATAATCGCTCCAATGACCGGTATATGCAACTCATGGCCAAGGTCAAAGCCTCGGGAGAGGCTGTATCCGAACGCATGGCCACCATGTGCCTGCTGGCCTTTTTCCAGCTCGACCGTTTCAAGGATTTTATGGCAGACATGGGTGTGCTCGACAAAGTGGACATCCCGGAGGAACGCCGCATAGCCGTGATTGAAGACGAGGAGGCGCGCCTGGACTTTGCCTTTGACTGGATAGAGCTCGTCCTATTCGGCAGTGCTGCGGGATTACACAGAAAGGAAACATGTTGAAGCCACACATCACGCTCACACACCCGAAAATTCTGCATGGCCAAGCGTTGCTTGAACGCTTGGCGGAGTTACGCCAAACAGGCAAACGGCTGGTATTTACCAACGGCTGCTATGACATTTTGCACCCCGGCCATATAGACTTGCTGAACAGGGCGAAACTGCTGGGCGATGCGCTGCTGCTGGCCGTAAATGACGATGCCTCGGTGCGCCGCCTGCGCAAGGGACCGGACAGGCCGATCAACCCGCTGGAAGTTCGCATGTACATGGCGGCGCAACTGAGTTGCGTTGATCTGGTAACATCTTTTAGCGAAGATACGCCCCTTGTATGCATCCGGCTCGTCCGCCCCCAGGTACTCGCCAAGGGCGGCGACTGGCCGCTTGAAAAAATTGTGGGCCGTGAGATAGTGGAGGCTGATGGCGGCAAGGTATACAGCTTGTCGCTTTTGCCGGGCTATTCGACCACGGCTCTGATTGAGCGGATACGGCTACACTAATATATGGAAACTCTTAATGATCCATATTCATGATCTGGAAAAAAGCTACGCAGATACACCGGTGCTGTTCCACATCTCCTGCCATATCAGGGCAGGAGAAATCTTCGGCATTGTGGGCCATTCGGGAGCGGGGAAATCCACACTGCTGCGTTGTCTGAACGGACTTGAAGGATACCAGGGCGGCAGCATCACGGTCATGGGCCGCGAAGTGCAGGAGCTGGATGAGGAAGGATTAAAACAACTGCGTCGGGAAATGGGTATGATTTTTCAGAATTTCAACCTGATGCAACGCAAGAATGTTTTTGGTAACGTTGCCTTTCCCCTGGAGATTTGGAAGACGCCCAAGGAAAAAATCCGCACACGGGTTCTGGAGCTTCTAGAATTGGTGGGTCTTGCGGATCGCGCCCAAGATCGCATCCAGAATCTGTCTGGCGGGCAGAAGCAACGCGTCGGCGTCGCGCGCGCCCTGGCGCTGAATCCAAAAATTTTGCTCTGCGACGAGGCGACTTCCGCCCTGGACCCACAAACCACGCTTTCAATTCTGGAACTGCTGCAGGACATCAATGAACGCTTGGGACTGACCATAGTCATGGTCACGCATGAAATGCGCGTGGTCAAGCGCATCTGCCACCGTCTCCTCTTCCTGGAGCACGGTCGCACCGTTTGCCAAGGCGCGACGGACGATCTTTTTCTGGCGCCCAAGCAGGATCTGAAACGCTTCGTGGGGGACGACTACACCTTAAGCCCCACAGGCACCAATATCCGGCTCATGTTTCCGCGCGAACTCGCGCAACAAAGCATCATCACCCACATGGCGCGCGAGCTCAATCTCGACTTTTCCATAGTCGGCGGCAGGCTTGACCGTTACCGCAACGATGTCCTCGGTTTTTTGATCATCAACGTGGATGACCGGCGCCTTGAGTCCGTGCTGAACTATCTGCAGGAGAAAAACTTGTTCTGGGAGGTGCTTGACGATGATCGCCACCTTGCTTGAATCCCTAGATCCACTCGTCGTCGAGCTCATCGAAGCCCTCTTTGAAACCCTGTACATGGTGTTTTTCTCTACGCTCTTTTCGCTGATTCTTGGCTTCGGCATTACAATCGCGCTGATCACAACCGCCCCGCACGGTCTGCGGCCAAACCCCCGCGTGTACGCGGCACTGGATGTCAGCGTGAACCTATTGCGCTCCTTTCCCTTCATGATCCTGATGATCGCGCTTATTCCCTTCACCCGTCTCGTGGCAGGCGTTGCCATCGGCAGCACCGCGGCCATCGTGCCGCTGACCATCGCGGCAGCTCCTTTTGTAGGCCGTATCTTGGAAGGAAGCCTGCTTGAAGTAGACCGCGGCGTTGTGGAGGCTGCTCGAGCCTGTGGGGCTGGCGATACGCAGATTATCTTCCGGGTCATGCTCAAGGAAGCCATGCCCTCTATCATTTTGAATATCGCGATATTGGCTATTACCTTGCTCGGTTATTCGGCCATGGCCGGCGCCATCGGGGGCGGCGGACTCGGCGCTCTAGCCTATAACTACGGTTATCTGCGCTTCCGCACGGATGTCATGCTCTACTCAGTAGGCATTTTGATCCTGCTCGTCCATTTAATACAGACAGGCGGCAATTTTTTGTATAATAGACTTCGCTAACGGCACTATCACCAATACATGACGAGGACTCCCATGAGAACAGCACTGCTTGCTCTTGCATTGATTCTTGGTCTGGCGCTGCCGAGCGTTGCGGCCGACAACCAAAAAATCGTCGTCGGCGTCACCCCCTTCCCGCATAAAGATATCATGCTTATTGCCAAAAAACTTTTGGCAAAGGAAGGTTACACGCTCGAAATCAAGGAATTCACCGATTATGTGCAACCCAATCTGGCCTTGGCCGGAAAAAGCCTGGACGCCAACTTTTTTCAGCATGTGCCTTATCTTGACAATATGAACAAGGAAAAACAGCTGAATCTCGCCTGGGTGGCAAAAATCCATATTGAGCCACTGGGCCTGTATTCCAGAACGATCAAAAAACTCGACGAACTCAAGGACGGCGATACCCTTGCCGTCCCCAACGACCCTACCAACGAAGCCCGCGCCTTGCGCCTGTTGGAAGTAAACAAGCTGATCTCCCTTAAACCCGGTGAGCTTGTTACCGTGCGAGATATCACCGCTAATCCCAAAAAATTGAAAATCAGGGAACTGGAAGCAGCGCAGCTGCCCCGTACCCTCCAGGATGTAACCGCTGCGGTTATCAATACCAACTTTGCCGCTGAGGCCAACCTGGTTCCCTCGCGTGACGCCATTATCATTGAGGGCAAAGATTCTCCTTACGCCAACGTGATTGCTGTCAGGGCCGACATGGTGAATACTCCGGCTATCAACGCGCTGGTCAAAGCCTGCCAGTCGCCCGAGGTTAAGGCGTATATTGAAAAAGAGCTGCTGCCCAAAGGTATTGTCCCGGCTTTTTAAGACACAGCTTACAATCGCTTTGCGAAGTAATTGTAAGAAACAGATTGATGAAAAACCCCGAAAGACGGGATTTGTAAAGACGCACACTCCGGCGCTTCGCGGCGCGGGGAAATCGCGTTTGCGCATCAAGGATCGGGTATGCGCACAGCAGTGCCGCGTGTCGCGGCGATACATGATCTGTCAGGCTTCGGGCGCACTTCGCTTGCGGTAGTGATACCCATTCTTTCCACCATGGGAGTGCAGGCCTGTCCCCTGCCCACGGCGGTATTGTCCACACACACCACGGAATTTACAGACTTCTCCTTCCTCGATCTCAGCGGTGAAATGCGCCGTTTTCTTGATCACTGGGAAGCGCTGGGCTTACGGTTTGACGCCGTCTATTCGGGTTTTCTGGGCTGCGCCGCCCAGATGAAACTTGCAGCGGAGTGTATTGAACGTTGTCTGCTGCCTGGTGGACTGGCCGTGGTGGACCCGGTCATGGGAGACAACGGCAGGCTCGATCCGACGATTACCCCGGAGATGGTGGAACAAATGCGCTGGCTGATCGGCAAGGCCCACTGCATCACACCCAATTATTCCGAAGCCTGCTGGCTGCTGAACAAACCTTATGCTCCGGAAAATTCCACGGAACGCATTCAGGACTGGCTGGTGCAACTGACCGAAATGGGGCCGGAGGTTGCGGTCATCACCAGCGCGCCTGTTGCGGCGCGCCCGCAGGATAGTTCCGTGGTAGCGTACCACCGGGGACAGCGGCGCTTCTGGAAGGTGGATTGTCCGTATATTCCGGCCTTTTATCCGGGAACAGGCGATATGTTCACCAGTGTCCTGACAGGCAGCCTGCTGCAAGGCGACAGCCTGCCGCTGGCCATGGACAGAGCCGTGCATTTTGTCACTCAGGGCATACGCGCCACGTTCGGGCATGCAGAGCCGAACCATTATGGCGTCCTGCTGGAGCGGGTGCTGGAAACGCTACGCTCACCGGCAGCGCTTGCAGGGTATGAATTGATGACGGAGGAAGAGCGTGAACGCTGACTCCCTCCCCATCGGACTTTTCGACTCCGGTGTGGGTGGCCTGACCGTGCTGGCCGCTATACAACGCCGCATGCCCAATGAAAATCTCCTTTATCTTGGCGATACCGCACGCCTGCCCTACGGAACGAAAAGCCCCGGCACCATCGCCCGCTATGCGCTGCAAGCTGCTTCCAAATTGGTGGCGTTACGAATCAAGCTGCTGGTGATCGCATGCAATACGGCGACCTCAACGGCCTTGCCAGATCTGCGGCGCCATTTCGCGCCTCTACCCGTAATCGGTGTGATAGAGCCGGGCGCGGCGGCTGCTGTGGAAAGCTCGCGTAAGGCACATGTGGCCGTCATCGCGACAGAAGCCACCATAGGACGCGGCGCATACCAGGAAGCCTTGCAACGCCTGCAGCCCGGCATACGGGTCACGTCCAAGCCCTGCTCTCTGCTCGTTGCCCTGGCAGAAGAAGGCTGGTTGGAAGGGCGAGAGTGTGAAAGCGTTGTAGCGCGTTATCTGAACCCCATCTTCAAAAATGAAGACGCTCCCGATTGCCTGCTGCTGGGCTGTACGCACTTTCCCTTGCTGCTGAATCCCATCCGCAATATCCTGAACCCAGACGTGCGGATTGTGGATTCTGCGGAAACTACGGCCCAGTGTGTGCTGGACGAGCTTGCCTCCACAGGATTGTTGCGCAAAAACAGAAACAAAGGAAAAGTCCGTTTTTTCACCACCGACGATCCCGAACGTTTTGTCCACACGGGATCACTCTTCCTGGGAGCGGCACTCCCCCTCAACTCCGTACAACTGGTGGACTTATGAGCGCCATGTATCCCATTCCCATGCTTCCCGGCCCTGTGTCCGTTCCCGATGAAATTCTGGCAGCTATGCGCCATAATTACCCGTCAGGAGATCTGGAAACGGATTTCTTCAAGCTCTACGCAATCACTGGCCGGGGCCTTGCCCGCCTTATGGGCACGCGCAACGATGTGGTCATCATGACGGGGGAGGGGATGCTGGTCCTTTGGGCCGCGCTGAAAAGCTGCCTCAAACCTGGAGACAAGGTGTTAGCGGCGGTTACCGGCATTTTTGGAGACGGTCTGGGTGATATGGCGGCAGGCATCGGCTGCGAGGTTCGCAAATTCTGCCTCGATTACAACAAAACTCTCGGCGATCTCGCCCCGTTGGAAAAAATGCTGGAAGATTTTTCACCGGATATGATCATTGCCGTACATTGCGAAACCCCTTCCGGCACACTGAACCCTCTGGAGGACCTTGGCAGAATAGCACGGCAGCATGGCAGCCTTTTTTGCGTCGACGCGGTCTCCAGCATAGGCGGCGTAGACATCCAGGCCGACGCCTGGGGTATTGACGTACTGCTGGGAGGCTCACAAAAATGCTTAAGCGCCCCCCCGAGCATGAGTTTCCTCTCCATCAGCCCCCCGGCTTGGGAACGCATAGAAAGAACGGGGTACCAAGGTTATGACGCGCTGATCCCCTGGCGCTCGATCGACGGAGAATACACATGTCCCTATACCCCATACTGGCATGGCCTGGCAGCCCTGCATGCCGGAGTACAGCGTATCCTGCGCGAAGGCCCGGAACGTGTCTTCGCCCGTCATGGAGAAGTGGCGCTACAATGCCGCGATGGATTACAGGAGCTTGGCATTGAACTCTGGCCAGCTCCAGACAGTACGCCTGCGCCCACGGTCACGGCAGCTCTGGTGCCCACAGGCATAACCTGGCACGAATGGCGCGCGCGCCTGCGCGCCAGAGGTTTGGTTGTGGGCGGCAGCCTGGGACCCTTGGCCGGAAAGGTTTTCCGTCTCGGACATATGGGCAGCCAGGCCGAACAGCGTTTGATGACCGATGCACTTGCCGTGCTGCGTGAGGCGTTATAAGCAGATCCGCCCATATTTGTTATTGACAGCAACTCCAGCTTCTCCTAAAAAAATTACACAAGACACGCTTAATCTGCGGGGAATTACCCCGCCAATAACACTCAGGGGGAAAGCTCCATGACCAAAGCTGAACTTGTTGACAAGATCCACGCCAAGGCTGGCCTGCCCACCAAGGCTCAAACCGAACATGCCTTGGACGCTATTGTTGCGACTTTGAAAGATGCCCTTGCCACGGGAGAATCCGTGAGCTTCACTGGCTTCGGCAGTTTCAAAGTTGTCCATCGCGCTGCTCGCAAAGGCCGTAATCCCCGCACAGGCAAAGATATCACCATTCCTGCCAGCAAAGTGGCCAAATTTACCCCCGGCAAGCTGCTCAAGGAAGCGGTAAAGAAGAAATAACTGACTCGCTTTGTCTCACGAAATGCTTCGTATTTCGGTACAGCGGGGTCTGCGCCGTGCGTGTTCCGATGCCAAATAGCGCATTTCACATTGAATTAGAACAAATTATCTTTGAGACGCTCACTCCAGCGTTGCCGGCGCAAATGAATTGCGCCTATATCTGCGCGCGGGGAGTCATGCCTCGGTATGGCTCACATAGAGCATTTCAAAATTGAAATGCTCTAGCATGAAAAACATTTGTATTTGGAATTGGAAGAATATCGTTGGCGTGTCCCATGGCATCCTGGCCATGCTTATATGCAAGCCGACACATAAGACTCCCTCCGGGCTTTATGTGTCGGCTGCTCTTTTTGCATGGGAGCGTACATGATTTCAGTGGTGGCGGGCATCCTCTGGCGCGGTTCGCGCTATCTTGCTGCGCAACGACCTGAGGGCGGAAGTATGGCTGGTCTATGGGAATTTCCCGGAGGCAAAATTGAAGCCGGCGAAAAACCCGACGCCGCACTACGGCGTGAACTTGAGGAGGAACTTGGCATTACCGTACTTGAAGCTTCACTATGGCATATCCATGAACACCACTACCCGGACAAAAGTGTCCGCTTGCATTTTTTCCACATCCACGCTTTCATAGGAGAACCACAAAGCAGAGAAGGGCAACGGATTGCATGGGTCAGCCCCGCTGAGGCCTGTACGTTACCTTTTCTGGAAGCGGATTTGGAACTGGTCAGGGAGTTGGCAAAGATGGCAGCGACGTGCTAGTAAGAGGGATATGTAAAAAACGCACACGCGCTGGACATACGCCCCATGCGCCGCGTTTTACAGCATAATCAGCCGTACAGGAGAACATCATGTCCAAGCAGTGCCGTCTTGCCGTAGTTGGCGCCACAGGCGCCGTAGGCCGTGAAATGCTTTCCACGCTTGCCGCGCGCAAGTTTCCCGCC
>WRKB01000298.1 GCA_009778295.1 Betaproteobacteria bacterium
CCCGGCGATGCCGCCGCCAACCATATCACCGATACGAAGCGAAAAAGCCTCTCCCGCCACCAAGAAGGACACAGAAAGTAAAAAGGCGCCGCACCAGCGCCACCATGGAAGATCAAAAAGCGCGGAAACCATAGCGCCGCCCATGATCAAAAATGCAAGTGGCCAGATATACGCGCCTATTCCGAATAAATCATTAAGAAAACCAGCAAGAGATGCTCCGAATATGCCAGCCCTGTTTTGGATGGCTATATTGCCGCTCACCACATGGTTCAGGCTGGGGTCGCCAGGATCAAAAGTCACAAGGCTTAAGAGGACAAAAAGTCCCCAAAATATAAGCAAAAGACCGCCCAATTCATGGGCGATTTTTCTGTCATCCACTCCGAGTCCTCACCTAATCTTATTCATTTTTATTCGCGACCGAGGTATTCCTTACTTCTGGTGTCCACTTTCACTCTGTCGCCGATATTGACGAAAAGCGGCACCTGAATAACCAAGCCGGTTTCCAACGTAGCTGCTTTGGTCACGTTGCTAACGGTGTCCCCCTTGGCACCAGGTTCGGTGTTCGCTACTTCAAGTATCAGAGAAACAGGGATATCAATGTCTAGGGCTCTTCCCTTATACAATAGTACCCGGCACTCCTGGCCATCCTTGAGGAAGCCGGCTTTGCCACCCGTGTTTTCTTCTCCCAGGTGCATCTGTTCGTAGCTGGTCATATCCATAAATACCAACTCGCTATTTTCTCTGTATAAAAATTGCATATCACGGCTTTCCAAATCCGGCTTCCCCACTTTTTCCCCGGAACGAAAAGTGATGTCCTGCATACGTCCGGTGAGAATATTGCGCAGTTTCGTGCGTACCATAGCCCCGCCTTTTCCAGGCTTGAAATGCTGAAATTCAACAATTTCATACGGGGTGGCGTCAACTTCAATCTTCAGTCCTTTACGAAAATCCGTAGTCGAATACATGTGAGCTCCCTCAAAAATGGTGGCAGTCGCGCATTCCAGATCAGGTACAACGACATGTTTAATATAGAATTGAACTTATCTGATTTTGTCACAATGGTGAACAAGGGCCTGCACAGCCAAAGCATAACCCAACATGCCGAAACCGCTGATGACGCCGACAGTATGCCGGGCCAGCATACTTTGCTGGCGTAAGCTTTCCCGAGAAAAAACATTGCTGATATGTACTTCCACACAGGGCACTTGTATCCAGGCCAGACAATCAGCCAGGGCAAGGCTGGTGTGCGTGTAGGCACCGGCATTGAAAACGATACCATCTTGTTTTTCGTGATGAGCTTGTTCCAACTTGTCCAGCAGAACACCTTCATGATTTGATTGGAAAAAATCCAGATACACTTGGGTGGAACGAGGCCCAAGCAAGTCCAACACTATCTCGGGAACAGCGTCCATACCCTGTGGGCCATAAATTTCCGGCTGGCGAATTCCCAGCGCGCCCAGATTGGGACCATTCAAAACTAAAAAACGGTACATCATAATACTTCCTACAGTGCTGTCTTATACTGCTCTCAGCGCGTTTGCCATTTGCCTGGGAACACGATATGTCGGGAAGCTGGACGCTTGGGAATTTTCCAGTATGCGCTGTTTTGAGTAGTGTATCCAATCCAAGAATGCAAGCTGTACCATGTTTTAATAACTTTTATCTTGTCAACCCGCAAGGTTAAAATTTTTCCAGGCTTTTTCATGCAGCCGCGTCTTATTTTGGAACATACCGTGTATGCGTCGGCGCAGCTTCCCGCTACGCATCTGCCCCACATTGCGCTTGCCGGGCGTTCGAATGTGGGCAAGTCATCGCTGATCAACGCGCTGGCCTTACAGAAAAACCTAGCCAAAGTAAGTGCCACGCCTGGCAAAACCCGTTCGTTGAATTTTTATCGGGCACCTCACGATGCCTTTTATCTTGTTGATTTGCCGGGGTATGGCTACGCGCAGTGCAGCAAGGAAGAACAGGCAGTCTTCCGTCAATTGGTTGAGGGCTACCTGACAAAAAATTCCGCTCTACGGGCGCTTGTGCTATTGTTGGATTGCCGTCTGGCACCTCAGAAATCAGATGTAGAGCTCACGGTTTTTGCTAAGCAACAAAATATTCTCCTTCTACCGGTGCTGACAAAGGCAGACAAATGTAGCCTGCGGGAACGATCACAACGGCAGGAGCAATGGGCTGTTCTGTTGGGAGGGGGACCTCCCCTGCTCTGTTCCGTCTCCAAGAAGAGGCTGGGAGTGGAAGAACTGTGGGGCGAACTTCGACAGATTGCGGGGGAAGGGTAATGCCCGGAAATTATCCCGGCAACACGTTCTCCATGTTTTTAAGCGCTTGTTTCAGCACCTCATCAGCCACTGCATAGGAAAAGCGTACACAAGCATCGTCACCGAAGGCCGAGCCGGGCACCAGAGCCACGCCTGCTTTTTCGAGGAAATATGTGCAGATGTCTGAAGAGCTGGTAATACCGTTTTTACCGAAATAGCAGCTCATATCCGCAAAAAGATAAAAAGCGCCTTCAGGTTTCGGGCACAGTACCCCTTTCCAGGAAGACATAATGTGCAGAGCTAGATCGCGACGGCGCTGAAAGGCTGCTACCATTTCCGCGACACAATCATAGGCCCCCGACAAGGCGGCCACGGCGGCTTTCTGCGCAATGGAACAGACATTGGACGTAGATTGGCCTTGAATGGTGCTCATGGCTTTAACGAGTTGCGGATGACCGACGCAATAACCCACGCGCCAGCCCGTCATTGAAAAGCTTTTGGAGCAACCGTTGAACACGGTGACCAGCTCTGGATGATGCTGCCACCGACGAATGGCGCTTACAGAGGTTGCAGGCGCATAGACGATGCGGTCATAAATTTCGTCGGATGCCACGCACACACCCTTTGTGACGCAGCAGTCAATCAGCGCATTGAGTTCTTCCTGATTGTAGCTGACCCCGGTGGGATTGGACGGCGCGTTCAGGATAAGCAGGCGAGTTTTTGGCGTCATCGCCTTGGCAAGCTTTTCAGGCGTCAGTTTAAAGCCTTCCTTCGCGTTGACGGGGAGGAATACAGGTACTCCACCGGCCAGTATCACCATATCGGGATAACTCAGCCAATATGGAACGGGAATAATGACCTCGTCACCAGGATTAAGCAACGCCAAAAAATAGTTGAATAAAGAATGCTTACCGCCGTTGGAGACCAGTATGGATTCCACGGGCGGCTCAAGACCGTAACAGCGTTTGTAATACATGCCCACAGCCTGGCGCAATTCAGCAATGCCGGGTACAGCAGTGTAACGCGTAAACCCCTCGTCAATAGCTTTTTGCGCGGCTTTGCAGATATGAGCGGGCGTTGGGAAATCCGGTTCTCCAATAGCGAGATTGATAATCTTCCGGCCTTGTTCTTTCAGCTCTGATGCTTTCGTGTTTACGACAAAGGTTGCCGAAGGCCGGATACGCGAGAGACGATCCGCGATTTTCATAGCCAGTCTCCTAAAAGCTGCGTTACTGATGTTCTCTATAGGTAAAAGAAGCGGCAGGCAAGCATCTTCCGTACTATTATTCTTAATGGACAGAAACGCCGCATGTGCCGGGAGAAGTATAAGCCGATCAGTGGGCTTGCCTAGGTTGAAATGCGTGGTTATAGTAAAAATTGTCCCATGTTGAAAAGGAAAAATAATGTCCGCCAGCCCATTGCTCTGTATGCCCTTTTTGCACAAAGAGCTTTATCACATCTCGCTTCCTTCTTCTCTACTCCATCTCTGGCCCGGTTTGCCGAATCCTCAAAAGGGATTCTATATTCCAGTCAACTTCCCCCTTGCTCCGCAAGATGCAGCACATTACGTGGAGCAGGTGCGGAACATGAACAATGCTGCCGCAAAGAACATGCCGGTACATAGTCTTCTCGCCACCGAGAAACAAGCGCAATATCTGGGCATTTTTCAGGAGATACGGGATATTGCCTTCTTTGCCCAAGGCAAAGAAGGTGAAGCCGCTACAGTCCATCACATGAAAGAAGCCATGCTTGCCGCGCAAAAAATTCTTTTGCAGGTATGGCTTCTTGAAGAACAGTATATGGAAATCCAAGAACTTGAACAGCATTGCCTGGCGCTTTCCGATGACTTTGGCACTATGCTCGGCGTTGAAATGGAGGATGAAGAGGAAGATGCTTTGCTCTTAACGCAAAGTACGCAACGATTTGACGCTATCATTCGGCCTTCCCTGCACTGGCATTTATTATTGGAAAACGCGGCGCTTTTCCTGCCGGAACATAGTATGCTGCTCTTTACGGATAGCTTAATATGTTCGGAACTACACGAAGTCATGTCAGTATTTGCAGATATGCGAACAGAACTTTTTCCTTTTTGGGGACAGACTCCACCGATACACACACCGAAATCAACCCAAGCCCCTTTATGGAAAGCTTTAGGCATGAAGGCGCCTCATCCCGAACGTCCCTGGCTTGCAAAGGCTTTTTCTTTTATTCTATGGGACGATGTCATATGAGTAAGGCAGTTTGGTGGCGGGAAATTTTGCCCACCCGCATCGCTGGCGTGGTTTTTGACTGCGATGGCGTGCTAATTGATTCACGCATGGCGAATATAGCTTACTACAACCGGATCCGTGAAATCGGCGGTCTTGACCCTATGAATCCTGACGAAGAAAACTATGCCCATATGCACTCCGTGCGAGAGACATTGCTCCATATTTTCCCGCAAGAAATGCACGAACGGTTGGGCGAATTCGCCCGGCATGTGGATTACGAACGTGAAATTCTCCCCATGGTTCACCCCGAACCTGGATTACATGACTGCCTGGATGCCTTGTGCACCTGCGGTGTGCGTCTGGCAGTTTTTACCAATCGAGGAAGTGGCATGGGCGCGGTACTTGACAGTTTCAACCTGCGCCCGTACTTCGATCTCGTGATGACGGTAGCTGATGTAAAAGCGAAACCAGCGCCTGACGGTTTGTTGCGCATAGCCGAAAACTGGAAGCATCCGCCGGGAGATCTAATTTTCGTGGGTGACAGCCTACTTGATGCCATGGCGGCCGAAGCTGCTGGAGTATGTTTTTTGGCATACCGTAATCCCAGTCTCCAGGCGAAAGGACATGTAGAATCCTTTCTCAATCTGGAACAAGCCATACGGGAAGTTTCCCTTGAAAGCACTTCAGTTCTATAAAAGAATAGTGCCAGCAACGCGGCCCAAAATCGTGCCACAAATTATACCGGAGTAGCCATGATCGTTCTGCCCAATCTGATGAGAGCAATCGCCGTGGTGTTTTATACTGTGCTCAACGTATATTTTTGGATCGTGATCATCTCTGCCGTGCTTTCCTGGGTAAGGCCCGATCCGTACAATCCTATTGTACGGATCCTACGCGCTCTTACAGAACCCGTATATTATCGCATCCGTAAGCATCTGCCTTTTACTTATATGGCGGGGATCGATTTTTCACCAGTTGTCGTTCTTTTGATCATTAAACTAATCGAGATCGCAGTCGTCGACTCTTTGTATCAATATGCCCTCAGGCTGGCATAAGCATCCCTGTACGGGGGTCTTTGAGACATGCGCCGGCATGCCGCACCTTTGGCCGTCCGCGCCGGTAACTGAACTGCTCCGGACGACCATTTCAACCTAAAAAGGAGGGAATATGGAACCTCATGAAGTTGAATTGTTGGAAAAATATGCAAAAAACGACCCCGAGCTGAAAACGCTCTGGGACGAACATCTCCTGTATGAAAAGCAGATTGAAAAACTTGAAAGCAAACCCTACCGCACACCAACAGAAGCCCAAACCTTGAAACAATTGAAAAAACAAAAGCTTGACGGTAAAACAAAATTTATGGCCATGCTGGACAAATACCGTGCGGCGTCACATGCGTGAAGGATGCACACGGCTTCCCGGCACTCCATTTCGCGGATGACGTTTTTTTACCTGTTAAATTAACGTGTTGACTGTCGCATACACATACTGCAAGCGCACGGAATAACAGAGGAGTACTCATGGAAATCACTGGTGCGCAGATTTTATTTCAATCCTTGAAGAAAGAGCATGTCGATCTTATTTTCGGGTATCCCGGTGGAGCGGTAATCGACCTGTATGACGAACTCTCCAGACATCCTGATATCAAGCATATTCTGGTGCGGCATGAGCAGACGGCGGTACATGCCGCAGACGGATACGCCAGAGCCACTGGCAAGGTGGGCTGCTGTCTGGTCACCTCTGGTCCCGGTGCCACCAATACGGTAACAGGTATCGCCACGGCGTATTGTGATTCCATCCCTCTGGTCGTCTTCACGGGGCAGGTGCCCTGTAAGCTCATTGGCAATGATGCCTTTCAGGAAGTCGACATCGTAGGCATCACTCGTCCTTGCACCAAACACAATTTTTTGGTCAAAGATGTACGCCAGCTTGCCAAGGTCATCCGTCAGGCCTTTCATATCGCACGTTCAGGACGTCCTGGCCCGGTGCTTGTAGATTTGCCCAAAGATGTGATGTTGCAAAAAACAGAATTCAACTGGCCTAAAAAGATTCCCATGCGTAGCTATAACCCGACGAGCGACCCCAACCCGAATCATCTGCATCTTGCCATGAAGTACTTGCGGGAAGCGAAGTGTCCGGTGCTGTTCGCTGGAGGTGGCGTCATCGCCTCCGATGCCTCTCAGCATCTGTCCGCTCTTGCGAAGGATCTGCGCCTGCCTGTTGTCGCCACCCTCATGGGGCTTGGCGCTTTTCCGGCCCATGAGGAGCTCTGGTTCGGCATGGTAGGAATGCACGGTGTTTATGTGGCCAACAAGGCCGTCAATAATGCGGATGTTATTATGGCCGTAGGCGTTCGCTTTGACGATCGCGTTACGGGCAAACTTTCTTCCTTTGCGCCAAAGGCTAAAATCATCCATATTGATATTGATCCGACCTCGATACGCAAAAATGTACGGGTGCATGTCCCTGTGGTAGGTACAGCGCCGAAGGCGCTGAAGGGTATCCACGAGATCGCTTTTGAACATATGCGCCCAGAAGAATGGCAAGCAAAGCATGCCGCATGGCTGCGGCAACTCGCCTCCTGGCGTTCCGAACAACCACTGGACTATAATAAGAAAGACGGCCAGAACGGCAAAATTATCAAACCTCAGGCGGTTATTGAGTGTCTGCACAAGCTCACCAAAGGTGACGCCATCATCACTACGGAAGTCGGGCAGAACCAGATGTGGACCGCACAGTTTTACGGTTTTGCCAAGGCTCGCACGTTGCTGACCTCCGGCGGCCTCGGAACCATGGGATATGGATTTCCGGCAGCCATAGGCGCACAACTTGCCTTTCCCGGCAAGCTGGTCGTAGATGTGGCGGGAGACGGCTCCATTCAGATGAACATTCAGGAGTTGGCTACTGCAGTATGCCACAAACTGCCGATCAAAATTCTGATCCTCAACAATGCCTATCTCGGCATGGTTCGCCAATGGCAGGAGCTGTTTTACGAACGGAATTATTGCTCTACTTGCATGGAAGCTCAACCTGATTTCGTCAAACTGGCCGAAGCCTATGGAGCAGAGGGTTTTCGCATCGAACGCCCGAAAGATCTTGAACCCATCATGGCCAAGGCGCTCAGATCATCCAGTACGACTATTATCGATGTGCGCGTGGCCCGTGAGGAAAACGTGTACCCGATGGTTCCGGCCGGTGCAGGCCTTGACGAAATGCTCTTGGTATAGGAGGCGGCCAGATGCGACATGTCCTTTCGGTACGAGTGGAAAATGAACCAGGCGTACTTTCACGGGTAGCCGGGCTTTTCAGCGGACGCGGCTTCAATATTGAATCTCTTAATGTGGCCCCTACCTTTGAGGAGGGGGTATCGCACATGACCATCGTCACCTATGGCGATGAGCAAATCCTCGAACAAATCACCAAGCAGTTGCACAAACTGATACCGGTCATCACTGTGGACAGCCTTGCCGGTGCTTCTGTTGTGGAACGCGAAATGATGTTCCTTAAGGTACGGGCTGAAGACTCCAGACGAGGCGAAATCTTGCGCATCGCTGAAATCTTCCGTTGCAAAGTTATTGATGTGAGTATGGTCGAGCTTACCCTGGAGGCAACTGGCGACAAGGAAAAGCTCGATGCCGTCGTTAAGCTTTTACAGCGTTTCGGTATCAAGGAAATCGCTCGTACGGGGGCGATGGCTATGTGCCGTTCTATGGAGTGAATACGGGAGGTGGTGACGCGATGCATCAATATGCCTCCCTGAGGCGACTGTCTCTTTTTGAAGAACATTCCAATTTTTATGAAGAGGTTGAACATGAAAGTCTATTATGAAAAAGATGCGGACATAACACTGTTAAAAAACAAAACTATCGCCATCATCGGCTACGGTAGCCAGGGACATGCCCATGCCCAAAATTTGCGAGATTCCGGCCTGAATGTTGTGATTGGCCAACGCCCGGGTGGCGTCAACTATGATCTGGCAAAAGAACATGGCTTTGTCCCCATGTCGGCTGCTGAAGCCGCAGCCAAGGCTGATCTTATCATGATCCTGCTGCCTGATCAAACGCAAGCTGCTGTGTATGAAAAGGACATCCTGCCTCATCTTACAGCTGGCAAAGCCCTTCTTTTCGCCCATGGCTTCAACATTCACTTTGGTCAAATTACACCTCCCAAGAATGTGGATGTATTTCTTATCGCCCCTAAAGGCCCCGGACATCTGGTACGCCGTACCTACACCGAGGGAGGAGGCGTCCCTTGCCTGGTGGCCATCCATCAGGATGCTTCTGGCGATGCACTCAGGTTTGCCCTAGCCTATGCCAGAGGCATAGGCGGCACACGTTCCGGCGTTATTGAAACAAGCTTCCGCGAAGAAACCGAAACGGACCTTTTTGGAGAACAAGCCGTGCTGTGCGGAGGGCTTTCAGCACTCATCAAAGCTGGCTTTGAAACTCTGGTAGAAGCCGGATACCAACCTGAAATGGCATATTTCGAATGCCTGCACGAAGTAAAGCTCATCGTGGATCTCATGTATGAAGGTGGGTTAGCCAGAATGCGCTATTCTGTCAGTGACACTGCTGAATACGGCGATTATCGCATCGGACCGCGCATCATCACCGATGAAACCAAAAATGAAATGCGAAAGGTACTCAAGGAAATCCAGCACGGCGTTTTCGCCCGTGAATTCATCCTCGAAGCCCGTGCCGGATATCCGGTATTCAAGGCAACCCGGCGTCTGGAGGCCGAACATCCTATTGAAAGAGTAGGAATTGAGTTACGCGGCATGATGCCTTGGCTGAAAAAGAAATAACTGGGGGAAGCCCTATTTAAAAAACCAAGCCCGCCAAGGTTTCTCAGCTATTGGTGGGCTTGGAGCTTGTCCATAAGTAAGCGGAGCGCGAGGCAAGGGTGAAAAAACCTGCTTTTAAAATACCGCTAATTTTTCCCGTCATATAGGCGGATCCATCCTCTTTTGGTTTTAGAGCGCTGTTGCTCCTTACTCCGGATGTATGCTGCCATCTTCAAGTCATCCTGCTTGATGTGGTTAAACATCCATCGGCTGATGGTAACACAAACATGGCTGATTAACTCATCCGTGGGACCGTCTCGGTGCAATACGGCGGCCAGATCCTGCGCCACATTCTTAAATTCTGCATGGTTCTGCTTATGAGCGAGACTATGCGGGTCCCCGTACTTTTCCTGAAGTTCTTCCTCATCATTAAAATGCTTGAGCGTATACTCCACCAAAAAAGCCATGGTCCGCTCCACTTCCTTGCGTCCCTTGCTGCGCTGGTGCGCCTCAAAGAGTGCGTTTACAGCGGCGATCCATTGCTTGTGTTGATTATCGACGATGGTGTATCCCGTTTCCAAGGCCCGATCCCATGAAACACGCGTATAGGCCATAATTTCATCCCCTTTAGAAACTGGCATACCGTTTTATATTGCCTCAATGGAAGCTATCCCTCGCCCACTCTTCCTATATCAGCCTATTCCTTGCCGCCCCTTTGTTGCGTCGGAGCACTAATGCGCATCCAGGGGAGCGTGAAATTATGCACACGTACCGCAGCGCGCATGCCAGGCTTCAGTTCTGCATAAGTTCCGGCTTCATCGACAGCAAAACGGATACGGACGGGAATCTGCCGTGCCTGTACGGGCACGGCAAGAGGAAATTTTGGGGGCAAGCTGCCCACAGGGAGAACCTGTTCCACTCTGCCGGAAAAACTCTTTCCAGGCAATTCGAGTATAAATACACGGCAACTTTGGCCGGGCTGTATTTTTGCGCCATCTTTTTCAGGAAACCAAGCTGTGGCTTCCAAAGCTCCCTCGTCAGGCACCATGGCGATGAGCTGCTGATCTGGCTGCACCCATGTGCCTGATTGAACAAATACATCTGTGACTACGGCATCTGACGGTGCTATTATATCCGGAGGATTCGACGCAGACGGCGTTTGTATTGAGGCTGGCATCGATTTCTGCGCATTGCCGATCATAGCATGAGCTTGCCCATATACGGTTTTTAGATCCGCAAGTTCCATTCTAATACGGTAAAGGTCCTCGTCCGCAGTGGCGCGCATACGGCTATATTCTTCGCGCATTGCGCGGGCTTTTTCCAATTTCTGCCGGGCACTACTTTCCTCATTGCGCGCTTGTTCGTGTTGTGCACGGGGCACGGAATATTGTGCGCTAAGTAAATCCAGACGCCGCAATTCCAATTGGGCTTTTGCATGCTCCTCCGCCTGGCGTTGTACGTCGCGCGCCGCCTCTTCCTCCAGGGCACGGCTCTGCATTATACGGCTTGCCAAATTCTGTTCAGCCCCTTGTGCATCGGCAATCCGCCGCGTTACCTCCTCCATGCTGACCGAGGTGGGGAGCATCTTCTGCACAGATGCCGCTTGCGCTCTGACTTCAGCGGAATGTATCTCATGTGTGCTAGCCTCAAAGCGGATAAGTGTCTGTCCTGCCAGGACGTGTTCGTTTTTTTTCACCATAACTTCCGCTACACGAGATGGAACCTGCGTTCCCAGCGTAAGAAGGTTATTTTCGAGCACAGCACTGGGTGTTTGCACGGAATAATATATCCACGCGCCATACGTAACTGCGCATCCCAACAGCACAAGTCCGAAGACCAATGCCAGCACTCGACCCTTTCCGCGTTTTTTTCGCCTTTCAGGTTCAGGAAGTTTCAATCTCGCATTTTCTTCTGCCATGTTCTTTTCTCCCATGCTCAATGCACGATTGGAATGCATGCTCCATGCCAGTGCATACCTCACCAGATAAATATGTTGCCTTCCATCATCCTGTCCGTCAACGCGCCGACTCCTGTCTTTACTTTGCCGTAAAGGCGCAGTAAAAGCCATCTCAAGCCTTGTCTGTTTCTTGCTCTATTACCTTGCGAGCCATGTTCAATTATTCCATACTCTACCGTTTCCTTACGCGGGCCTTTGTACTGCTTCTCATCCTGCTTATTCTGCCTGCATGCAGCCTGCGTTCGATACGTGTGGTTCAGGAACGCCAGTTCAAGACCATGTGTGCGCAACTACGACAAGAAATGGTACGTCGTTCTCTCCTTGATGAACAGGGGAACTATCTTTCCAACCCATTCTCCGCACTTACGTCTGGCAAAGACTATGGAAATATCCTTTTTCGGCATCTATCCCCCTCGTTCCGCTATGCCGCCGATAATCCTATGTCAGCGCCCAAAACTTTCGCGGAAAGCGCCCCCTCCCGGCGCGATGTTCGAATACGCGACTACGGCTTCACTCTCAAACAAGGGCTGGATACCATCGACCTGAATCTAATCGCTCAAGGCGATTGGGATGGCAATGGACAAAAAGAATGGCTACTTTCCTGTAACGTGACATCTGGCGATGCCCCTGTAAGTCGGGTATATTATCTGGCACTGACAGATTTGGAAACAGAAGGGGTGCTTACCGCGCGTACCCTGGCTGTTTTTGAATGTGTGGCCTATGACTGCAGCCTGCATTTGCCACAGGCAGGAAACATAACATATTCCCCAGAAGCGCCGGTTATTGAGTCCATGCCCGGACAACGAGCAATAACAACCCCCCCGGCAAATTCATCCGTTCCGCCCAAGGCCGGGACCAGCAACCCAGGTGTTCTGAAAAAACGTAGCCCTTAAGGGCTGTCTCTAAAAAGCGCGTTGTATTTTTTCGCATTGTTTTTTTTCTGTAACTATTTTAATTTGCCTCCTAGCGTGTATTCTCCAAGTAGTCGGCGATACGTTCGTGCCACGCCGCAAAACGACGGCGCAATCCAAAAATTATAATTTACGTTACCTTGTGAGATATTCACAATCATATCCCATGCTCAGAAAATTTGCAGTGAAAGATCTTCGTCCTGGCATGTATATTGCTGACTCTTCCGGAACAGCTTTAGACAGCCCTTTTATGTATTCAGCGGAAGGGCTCATAAAATCCAATGATGAAATAAAAAATGTCTCGAAACAGGGATTTATGGAGGCTGTGGTTGATCTCAAGCGCAGTTACAAAGAATGGGCTGCCCTGTATGGCGATTCCTCTGAGCAGATACTTATGTCGGCCATTGAGCAGGAAGCATCCCCTTCCAACCCATTGCAGCCGCAAGGCTCTCCGCTTAAACCACGAGTTAATCTGAAGGAAGAATTACCCAAGGCGGCCACACTCTACCATGATGCACTGAAAACAACTCAGCGGATCATGCAAAATTTCAAAAACAATGGTGAACTTGATGTCAAAGCAGGCAGTGTTGTTGTGGAGGGTATCGTAGGCAGCGTTCTACGAAATACGAACGCGCTGCAAGCCATCAGCAAGTTACGGTCACATGATGACTATACATTTTCACATTGTGTGAACGTATCTATGTTAACCGCTATGTTCGTCCGCCATCTGGGCCATAGCGATGAGGCAGTGTTTGAAGCCGGTATGGGAGGCTTTTTCCACGACCTTGGCAAAGCCCAGATGCCAGCAAAAATTCTGACCGCCTCAAGACGTCTGACGCCTGGAGAATTTTCCACCATGCGCCACCATCCTACGCTTGGGTATGAATATCTGACGAAGGTGCCAGGGCTTCCTGAAAGCGTCCGCTTTGCAGCGCTTGAACACCATGAACGCATAGACGGTACGGGCTATCCTGACGCCAAACATGGTGAGCAAATCAGTATCCAGGGAAAAATTGTAAGCATTGTAGATGTGTACGATGCTCTTTCCAGTCGCCGTGCTTACAAGGACGCTATGCCGCCGCACCGGGCTCTCGGACTGCTCTACGGCATGCGGGAACACGATCTGGATGGAGAATTGACGGAAGAATTCATCCATTGCGTGGGCATTTATCCTGTGGGCAGCATTGTCACACTCAACACGGGCGAAATGGCCATTGTCACCCAAATAAATTACGCAGCCCCTCTTTATCCCGAAGTACTCATCGTACGGGATACCCACGCAACTCTTACTACTCCGCATGAACTTGATCTGGCCGCTACAAAAAATATCACCATTACCGCCTGCCTGGAACACGGTGCCTTTGGAATATATCCGGAACGAGTACTCAAAATCCCAACAACGACTTGACACTGCGTCAGTGTCCAAGGACTTGCGTAAAGAAAAGACCGCGTCCGTGTTATGCAATTTCTCAATTAAATATAACGAGTGGTATCAGTTATGACGTTCTCCTCCAGTTTGCGTCATGTATCATCCATCTGACCGCACAAACTTGCCAGCAGATACAGGGCGTTTTACAGCAAACCATGTCCGAACGGTACCAGATCCCTGATCTTGCCCTTGGTCGAATACACAATGTACAACTTGTTATACGCCGTAGCCGTTTTCTCGCGACAGTCGCTCACTGTCCAAACGTTTCGGACGCCCGTTCTTTTATCCAAAACCTACGACAACTGTATGCGGATGCAACACACAACTGCTGGGCCTTTTGTACGGGCCCTCCCGGTGATACTGCCGGAATCGCATGCAGCGACGATGGCGAACCTCACGGCACTGCAGGCCGGCCCATGTTGACGATTTTATTGCACAGCGGTGTGGGCGAACTCGCTTGCGTAGTCACTCGTTATTTTGGTGGCGTTAAACTCGGTACGGCAGGCCTGATCCGCGCATATCAGGATTCCGTGCGGGCAGTTCTTGCCGAACTGCCGATCCGACTACGTATGGAAACCACCACCATTCGCGTCACAGTAACTTATAAATATATTGATGTAGTACGACACACTCTTCTCTTGTATGAAGCGCATATCTACCAGGAAAAATTTGCGGAAGCTGCCTGCTTTCATATCACCATCCCAATAGAAAATTTTACGATTTTCTGCCGGTCTCTCAATGAACAAAGCGCTGGTTCAGCTTTGATAGAGGTCATTTCATAATGCATCACTGAATGATTCCCCCCCGGCAGGGGCGAAACGGTTTTTGAAAGCAACAAAACGCAAGACTTGCACCGCACGTATGCATGGCTTACTCTGTCCTTATGAAACAGGGTATCCTCCTTGCGGCCTTCGGTTCCAGCAGCGGCCAAAGCGAATCTGCTTTGCAGTTTTTCGACACAAAAGTGCGCGCCCGTTTCCCAGGCCTTCCCGTGCGTTGGGCTTTTACCTCATTGCCGGTACGTGAACGTTTGGCAATAAAGCGCAAAAAAACCGACTCGGTACGCAAGGCGCTCGAAAAAATGGCTTTTGAACGCTACAGCCATGTGGCCGTGCAGCCGCTGCAATGCATCCCGGGACGGGAATACGGTAATGTACAGAAAGAAGTACTCACTTTAAGCCGGGAGCGGAATATTCATGTTCAGGTAGGGGCACCGCTACTGCACAGCGATGCCGATATAGCTGCCGCGGCTACGGCCCTGTTATGCCATCTGCCTGTGGAACGTGAAAAAAAAGAAGCTGTTGTCTGGGTAGGTCATGGCGCCCTCCACCCGGCCACAGCTCGTTATACTGACCTAGCTCAAGCCGTACAACATCTGGATCCCCTCGTCCATGTGGGAACTATGAGCGATGCTTCGGCATTGCCGCGTATTTTGAAAAAGCTGCATGAACGTCAGGTTTGCCATGTATGGCTGTTACCTCTCCTGTCGGTCATAGGCCGCCATGCGTTACGCGACCTCACCGGCCAGGGAGAACAATCCTGGAAATCCCATTTTGAAGCTGCCGGCATAACTTGTTCGCCTGTGCTCAAAGGCAGCGCGGAGTATCTTGGCTTTATACAGATATGGCTGGATCATCTGGAATTGGCTCTCCGCATGTTGAAAGCACATTGATTATAACGTCCGATTCCTTCAACCAGGAAGAACTATGACAGATTCCGAGAAAAATGCTGAGAATTTTGTCCTGCCGTATGCCGATGTTGTCAGTGCGGCCCAGCGTTTACTCCCCTACGCTATCCGTACACCTTTGCTTGAAAGTCCGGCCCTGAACAAACTTTTGGGGGCACGGGTACTGATCAAAAATGAAGCTCTCCAGCGGACAGGCTCCTTCAAGTTCCGGGGAGCGTGCAATCGTGTCCTGCAATTGGATCCGAAACAAAAAAAGAACGGTATTGTCGCATGGTCGTCTGGCAATCATGCCCAAGGTGTTGCAGCTGCCTGTGCCATATTCGGCATACCAGCAACGATCGTGATGCCCGCTGATGCTCCTTCGACGAAAATTAACGGCACCAAGGCATATGGCGCTACTGTCAAATTGTATGACCGAAAGAAGGAAAATCGTGAAACCCTCGGATGTGAAATCGCCGACCAAACTGGCGCTACAATCGTACCACCATACGATGACCACCAGGTCATGGCCGGACAGGGTACTATCGGCATGGAAATTATGGAACAAACGCGAGCCTTGGGCGTTGTCCCGGATTTTATGCTGGCAAGCTGCAGCGGCGGCGGGCTTATTGCAGGCATAGCCACTGCGGTGAAAGAAAAAGCACCCCAAACCACCGTCTACGCCACGGAACCTGCGGAATTTGACGATCTTGCCCGTTCGCTGCGATCAGGCAAACGCGAATCCAACCATCCGGAAGCCCAATCTATTTGCGACTCCCTCCAGGCCGTCACCCCAGGAAGACTGACCTTTGCCGTCAATAAACGTCTGCTTGCAGGCAGCCTGGCTGTGGGCGACAGAGAAGTTCTGCATGCCATGAAGACCGCCTTCGAAATGCTCAAACTAGTGCTCGAACCGGGCGGCGCTTGTCCTTTGGCGGCTCTGTTGTCCGGGAAATTGGACATTGAGGGAAAGACCGTGGTCATCGTCTGCAGCGGCGGCAATGTTGATGCGGATATGTTTATTCGCGCGCTGAAAAGCTGATGCCGGTGAAAGATATACATTCATGTTCCAAATGAGAGTAAAAAATGTACAAGCTTTCTGCTCTAAGATATGCAAACCGGACTTCGTGAACATATATGAAATTTTTCGCCAGCGACAATTATGCAGGAGCGCATCCCAAGGTATTGGATGCCGTGCAAAAGGCCAATACAGGTGATGCCCGCGCCTATGGAACCGATCCTTGGTGTCAGGAAGCGGGGGCATTGTTGCGTGAAGCTTTTGGGGAAAACAGCCGCGTCTTTTTTGCCCTTTCCGGTACTGCGGCTAATGTGCTGGGACTCAAAGCTTTGCTGCGTCCGTACCAAAGTGTGATTTGTACGAATACAGCACACATTGCCACGGACGAATGCGGTGCTGTAGAAGCGGCCTGCCTGTCAAAAATAGAAACCGTACCCGGCAAAAACGGTAAGCTGTGCCTCTCTTCTCTGGAGCGATTTCCAGAGAGGAGGAAAGAGGTCCATTATCCTTACCCCAAGGTACTGTCCGTTGCACAGCTTACAGAAGTAGGCACACGGTATATTGCCGGAGAAATAAAGGCCCTGAGCTCCTGGTGCCGGGAAAACGGCTTTTATCTGCATATGGATGGCGCACGCCTCGCCAACGCAGCGGCTGGCGCGGGGGTATCACTCAAGGCTTTTACCGCTGAAGCGGGTGTGGATGTGCTGTCCTTCGGAGGTACGAAGAACGGACTTTTATATGGGGAAGCAGTGGTTTTTTTTGACCCGCAGCTGGCGGAAGACTTTGGACGTATCCAGAAACAAGGCATGCAGCTTCTTTCCAAAATGCGTTATGTTGGTGCACAGTTCACAGCATATATGACAGATGACCTGTGGCGCTCAAACGCCTTGAACGCCAACAATATGGCTGCATTACTGCATCATGAAATCAAAGATTTGCCGGACCTTGCCCTTGTGTACCCGGTAGAGGGGAATATTCTGTTCGTGCGGATGCACAAGGACAATATTGCTAAACTGAATGCATCTTTTTATTTCTATACCATTGATGCGTCCGATGCTGAAAACTTTCCCAGTGACTGGTTTCTGGTGCGCCTTATGACTTCTTTTTCTACAACTCCAGAGGAAGTGATGGAGTTTGTTCAGGCTATCCGCCGCTGTTGCAGTTAGAGCGGTGTAACTTTGGGAATGAAACAGACGAGACTGGAACACTGCGGAAAAACCGCGGAAATCACTTGACCGGAGATTTGGCGCGGTATACATAAAAAATCCGCACGGCGGATGTAGCTCAGTTGGAAGAGCACCTGGTTGTGGCCCAGGTGGCCGTGGGTTCAAGCCCCATCATTCGCCCCATATACAAGTTCACCAAAGTCCGCTGAGGTTCAAAAAACCAAGGCGGGCTTTGCTTTTACTGGCATCTCATATACGGGTACGTTCGCAAAAGTTCGTTGACATTCGCTCAAAAAGGGGGCATTTTACGGGGCATATTCAGAAAATATGAAATTACACTTTTTTCAGTGCCCCCAGAGAATGCCCCCATGCGCGCAAACCTTACTGACACAGCCATTAAGAACGCCAAGCCCAGAACAAAAGCCTATAAACTTTCGGATGGTGGGGGCATGTATTTGGAGGTTGCCCCCAGTGGCGGTAAATTGTGGCGGCTCAAGTATCGCATCCACGGCAAGGAAAAGCGCCTGTCCATCGGCACCTACCCTGCCATAGGGCTGAAAGAGGCCCGCACCCGGCGCGATGAAGCCAAGGAATTGCTTGCCCAAGGCGTAGATCCAAGCAGCGCCAAAAAGGAAGCCAAGAAAGCCGCCGTCACCTTGGAGCGTGAACAGACCGCTACCTTTGAAGCCGTAGCCCGTGAGTGGTACAGCAAAAAAACAGTAGCCCTTTCCAGGGGGCATCAGCAAAAAGTCCTTTCACGCCTGGAGAACCAGCTTTTCCCCTATATTGGGGGCATTCCCCTTTCTAAACTGGAACCCGTCGATATTCTGCATGCCGTGCGCCATGCCGAAGAACGAGGCTTGATTGAAACAGCCCACAGACTGGCACAGCTTGCCGGGCAGGTATGCCGTTATGCGCGCCTTGTGGGGTATGCCAAGTATGACGTAGCCGCCGGGCTGGTAGAGGCACTGCCGCCCTATTCGAGAAATCACTATGCGGCTGTCACAGACCCCGCAGAAATAGGGCACCTGCTACGAGCCATAGATGCTTACCCTGGCGACATAAGCATCACCCATGCCCTGCGCATCCTGCCATATGTCTTTGTGCGCTCCAGGGAAATCAGGGCGGCTGAATGGGTAGAATTTGACCTTGGCGCTGCGGAATGGATTATCCCCGCAGACCGCATGAAAATGAAAAGGCCGCATATCGTGCCCCTTACCAGGCAGGTGGTAAAGCTTCTGGGGGAGGTAGGCAGGTTCACCCGTGGCGGGCGCTATGTATTCCCCAGTTCTCACAGCGCAGGCCGTTGCATATCTGATGTGGGACTCTTGAATGCTCTGCGACGCATGGGCTACGGCAAGGAAAAAATGACGATCCACGGCTTCCGCTCTATGGCATCCACCATCTTGAATGAGCAGGGATACCGTCCTGACGTGATTGAGGCGCAGCTTGCCCACGGAGAAAAAAACGCAATCCGGGGGGCATATAACCGTGCAGAATATCTGCCGGAACGGCGGAAGATGATGGCGGAGTGGGCTGACTACCTCGACGGATTACGCGAGGCGAAGGACTGACAGCGAATTTCCCGCCCCTAGCCTTGGTCTGATCCACCAGGGCGAACAGCCTCTTCCTCTGGAGGCCCGGGGCGGGGAAACAAGAGGACAACGGAGAGGGGTTGATGATGGCAATTAAAGTTCCGTCTTCTGGCTTCTTCCCATCGAACGAGACAATTTTAGGTGGTGAGAGGCACTATCAACAGCAACAGCAGCAGCAACATCTTACTGAGGCACGGCACTTCTTAAAATGCATGCAAGCCTTGAGCAGGATACAACACCGTGAAATACAACAGGCTATTGCATCTGCTGTTGTCACCCTTGGCGAGGCGGCAACCATGTGCGGTATTGGTGCCAGAGAGTTATGGAGTCAATATGTTATACTTGGCATACTTCGTATGTATAATAGCGATGTACCAGCAACAGACTTTATAAGGGTTACCCATTTATTACAAGACGTAGTGGTATTTTTTTGCGAACAAGAGCGTATACGAAGATATCATTCTCAATCTTATCAAGAAATAATCAAAAATATGCTTATCGCATACGCAAAAAAGGATTATAAATCAGAACAAGTGTTACATGCGCTTTCGTTTTATTTCAATATGTCATGCAGTGAAGCAATCTTCTTTGAGTCTAAGACAATAATTTTATCGCGTTATTTTGAATCTTATTCACCTAGTGGTGCATCCAGCTTGCAAGTCAACATAAACAACACAAACAGTGTAAACAATGAAATAAATATTGATTTAAATGGATTGGCGCAGGACATGAAAGATCTGGCTGGAACAATGTCCCATACACAGCCCACAAGTGGTGCAACCCCGCCACCGGCGCAAACCGCCCCTACCGCGCCTGTCAACGAGTCGGTATCTGCGACAAGCTATGAATCACCCACGCATGAAGCCTGCCTGTTGGTTATTGCCGCTATCAAACAAGGCAACTACCTTGATGAGCATGGGGAAATAGGGCCGAAAGAATTTTTGGCAAAAGTTAAAGTCACCATGCAAGCACACGGAAAGATAAAAGGATACCGTGTTGCAGAGGCCAGAACGATATATGCCAAATCGTCAGAACTTAAACCATTTAAACGCAAGCCTGGTTTCAAAAAAGTTAGATAAAGCACTATGTTAAAATAAACCAGCAAATCACCCAAATCGTCCAAATGCTCCGAAAGGGGCATTTTTATTTTATTTTTCCCTCGCCACCCTATGCTTCCCCCATGGTTCACAACAGCGCTTTGCCGCGCGTTACTACTTTGGAGGAAGCATGAGTCAGAATATCCCCGCCCTGCCCGCAACTGGATTTTTGAGATTGAGCCAAGTCTTGCAGTTTATCCCGTTTGGGAAAACTCGCTGGTATCGCGGTATCAAAACAGGCGAGTTCCCCAAGCCAGTCAATATTGGCTCCCGCGCCCGTGCCTATCGTGCCGAAGACATCCGCAACCTTATCAAACGCCTTGGCGCACAGGCCTCCGAGCAATAGGAGGCCGCCATGAGACAAAACAAAAACCCCGGCGTGGCGGCCGGGGCAAGAAAAAAACAAACAGGCAACGGATTTTTTCTACCTGATAGGCCTTACGCCGTCAAGCCTTGTGCTGGCTGCCAATACTTTCGCCACAAGGCTGATGGATACCGCCGGACGCTCTGTCTCCTCACGGGGGAAGGAACCCGGTCAGAAGCCCTTTGCCATGTGGATCCGGAGGTGCGGATATGAACGCCGCCATTGATCTGGCAGAGATGCAGCGCCGTATTGCAGAGATGGAGGCCGCCGCCGGGCCAAAGCCTGACACCACTGCAGATGCGGACGCCTCGCCTGAGTTCGCATACAAGCCGCTTTCCTGTGAGGAAATAGTAGCCCTGCCGACTATACTTGAGCGCGTAAGGGGTATTTTCCCGGAGGCCGGATTGTCAGTCGTCTATGGCATATCCGGCAGCGCGAAAACCTTTCTTGTGCTTGACTTGGGCTTTGCGATTGTGAACGGCGCATGTTGGTTCGGCAGAAAAACGATACAGGCAAATGTTTTGTACGTGTACCTTGAATCCACAAGGGCAATTAAAAAACGGCTGAAAGCATGGCAAGAGGCCTTTAACGGGCCATTTCCTGCCGGGCTATCCTTTATCCTTGACGATTTTGACTTGCAAAACCCTGAACATGTCCGCGCCTTAATTGCCGCCGCACGGCAAAGCGACAGCCGCGTGATCATAGTTGACACGCTGAACCGGGCCAGCCTGGGCAGCGATGAAAATTCAAGCCGTGACCGTGGCCTGATTATCCGGGCCTGTTCCGAAATACAGGCGGCAACCGATAGCCTTGTGATTCTTGTCGCGCATGCCGGGAAAAACAAAGACCAAGGCCTGCGCGGGCATTCGAGCCTTTTTGCTGCGCTGGACGCTGTGATCCAAGTCGACCGCCGCGCCGATGGTAGCCGCTACATGAAAATTGAAAAAAGCAAAGAGGGCATAGACGGCGAGGTTTTC
The DNA here is from genome assembly GCA_009778295.1 of Betaproteobacteria bacterium. Classification (GTDB taxonomy): domain Bacteria; phylum Desulfobacterota; class Desulfovibrionia; order Desulfovibrionales; family Desulfovibrionaceae; genus WRKB01. Next base: position 21,441 of record WRKB01000298.1, read on the forward strand.
AACTTTCAACTGACGCCTGTTGTAATCGGAACGGACCAAGACGGGAACGAGATCACATCCTGCGTTGTCGAGCCGCTCGGGGCTGGTGCGAAAGACGATAAGCCGCTGACGCCTGCGCTGAAATATGGCCTAGACTCACTGACGAAAGCCTGTGAGGCGGAAGGCAAGCCGGGCGTTCACCTGGAAGTGTGGCGGCAGGCGTTTTACGCAGGACACACTGGCGACAATATGAACGCAAAACGCCAAGCCTTTTACAAGGCGCGAAATGGCCTCATAGAACGCGGGATCATATCTGTTGCTGATGATATTTATACCGTTACTGCGTTACCAAGCGTTACCGGAGCGTTACCGGATACGCAGGCCCATACCGAGCGTTTAGCGTTACCAAGCGTTACCCACCCCTTTAGGGGTGGTAACGGTGGTAACGGTAACGCGGAGGGCTCGGTATGAACCTCCTGAGCTTCCTTCCTGCCGGGGAATATAAAACCAAAGGCAACGGCGAGTATGCCGGGCCGTGCCCGCGCTGCGGCGGAACAGACCGCTTTGTTGT